>NZ_JBHTJA010000005.1:0-154924 GCF_042675525.1 Actinomadura sediminis | reverse complement strand
CGCCGCCGCGTCCGGGTCGAGCCCGCCGACGGCGCCCCCGGCCTGCGCGGACTCGAGCATCTGCAGCACCGCCGCCGCGTGCGCCGGCGTCCGTCCGTCCGGCCGCCGAACGGCGGGCACGGCGGCGAGCAGCCCGGCCGCGGTCCGCGCCGACCCGGCCGCGAGCACCTGCGCGGCCCGCTCGCGCGGCAACCTGCGAAGCACGGCCCCGGCCGCGCGAGCGCCCGCGGCGTCCAGCGCCTCCCGGACCGCCTCGGGCGGAACCCCGCCCATCGCCGCGACCGCCGCGTCCACGTCCGCGTCCGTCTCCGCCCCGGCGAGCACCCGCACGAGGTCGGCCACCCGAGCAGGACGCGCACCGGCGGAGCCCCCCGGCCCCCCGCCCCCGGCCACCGGCGGCCGCCCCTCCCGCGGAACGCGGGCACCCCCCGCGGACCGCCGCTCCCCCGGCCTACGGCCCTTACCCGGCGCGCGGCCGTCACTGGGCGTGCGACCGTGGCCTGAGGCTCGGCGCTCACCCGGCGCGCGGCCGTCGCTCAATGTGCGGTCCCCGGCCGAGGCGGGCCGCCCTCCCGCCGCGCGGCCGTCGCCCGGGACGCGGGCGTCACCGGGCGTCCGGCCCTCTCCCGCCGCGCGGCCGTCGCCCGGGACGCGGGCGCCGCCCGGGGCGCGCCCCCCACCCGGCGCGCGACCTTCTCCCGCCGCGCGGCCCTCGCCCGGGGCTTGGGGCTCGCTCGGGGAACGAGGTTCAGCAGGCGCACGGCCGTCACCCGCGGTGCGGCCGGCGCGCGGTGCTCTGGAGCCGCCCGGTGACCGGGGGCCGTGTTCGGCCGGGGGGCGGGGCGGAGCGGGTACGTCGTCGATGACGCCGCCGCAGAAGTGCGGCGGTCCGGTCTCGATGTGCGGGGGGCGGGCGGGGGCGGGGGCGAGGATGGATTGCAGGGTTCGGCGCAGGGGGGTGCTCGTCAGGCGGCTGGTGGGGGACTTGTCCAGGAGGCGGAGGATGGAGGCGGTCAGGCGGCCGGACGCCACCGGGGTCGGTGGGGGGTCGTGCATGACGGCCCAGAGGGTCGCCGAGGGGGCGTCGGGGCCCTCGGCGCGGCGGAACGGGGAGCGGCCCTCGAGGGCCTCGAACAGCAGGACGCCGAGCGACCACAGGTCCGCGGGCGGGCCGGCGTCGGCGTCGCCGAACCGTTCGGGGGCCATGTACTCGGCGGTGCCGACGACCAGGCCGGTGCGGGTGAGCCGGGTGGTGTCGCCGACGAGGGCGATGCCGAAGTCGATCAGGCGGACGCGGCCGTCGTCCTCGATGAGGACGTTCGCCGGTTTGACGTCGCGGTGGACGACGCCGCTGCGGTGCACGGCGTCGAGGGCGTCGAGCAGCGCGAGGGCGACGCCGGCGGCGTCCCGTTCGGTGAGCGGGCGTTCGGCGAGGACGTCCGCGAGGGTGCGGCCCTCGACGAACTCCATGACGAGCCACGGGTCGTCGCCCTCGACGAAGACGTCGTAGATGCCGACGATGCCGGGGTGCGTGACGCGTGCGAGGGCCTTCGCCTCGCGGAACGCGCGGCCGCGCAGCTCCGGGTCGGGCTGGACGCCGAGCCGCAGCGACTTGAGCGCCACCCTCCGGTCGAGGAGGGTGTCGTGGGCGAGCCACACCTCGCCCATGCCGCCGCCCGCGACCGCATCGAGGACCTCGTACCGGTCGTTGCGGAGGCCGCGCGGCTCAGTAGTCGTCATCGTCGTACAGCGGCTGCCCGTCGGAGTCGCGGGCCGGGTCCGCGCGGGCGTCCACGATGGTGCGGGTGTCGGCGATCCGGCGGATGGCCTCGTCGTCGGACGCCGCGGCGGGCTGCGGGCCCGTGCCGGTCGGGGCGGACGGGGCGGACGGCTCGAAGTGCGCGGTCGGGCGGTCACCGGGCTCGTCGAGGAGGTCGTCGGGTTCGTCGCCACCGCGTTCCTCGTCCTTGCGCGCCCAGATGGCCTGGGTGGAGGGCGGCCGGGCGGCACCGAAGTCGATTCCACCGGCGCCGGGGCGGGCGCCGGCCCGCGCCTCGCGCATCTCCCGTTTGATCTCCAGCCCGAGAATGCGGTCGTAGTTGCCGGGTTTCATCATCAGCTTGACCGCCACCGGCAGGCATTCGATCAGCAGGAAGAACAGGAACAGCAGGATTCGCGCGCCGGCGAGGGTGGAGTCGTTGCGGGAGACCTCGCCGAGCGCCTCCAGGCGGATGAGCAGGCCGTTCGTCTCGGCGTTCTCCGAATCGAACTGGCTTTGCAGCGTGCGCTGCCTTTCCCGGGCGTCCGCGAGCTGCTGCTGCACCTTGGGGAGTTCCGCGGTGGCCTGCTGCAGCCGGGTACTCTTGGCCGCCTCGCTGTCGGCGGCGAGTTCCTTTTTGCGGTCCTCTATCTGCCCGTTCAGACCGGCCACCTGGCCTTGGGCCTTCTTGAAGGCCCGTTCGCTCTCCGACGCGAGCGGGCCGTCTCCCCGGCGGGGGCAGCCCTCCCCGCCGTAGAGCTGGCACTGCCACTCGTCGTAGTGCTCTTTCGCGACCTTCTGCTGCTGGTCGCGCTGCCGCTCGAGCGTCCTGATCTCCGGGTCGGCGGCCGGGTCGAGCGGGACGTCGCCGCGCGAGCGGACGACCTCCTGCAGCTTGTCGACCTGCTGCTGCAGGGCCGCGACCTGCCGGCCGACCTCGCCCGTCCGCTGCTCGGCGGTGAACTCGTTGCTGCGCGCCTGCTTCATCTCGACGATCTGCGCGTCGATCTCGGACTTGAAGATCTGCAGGACGAGCGGGGTGGAGACGACGGCGCCGAGGATGACCGCCATGATGATGCGGGGGATCGCGAACTTGAGCCGGGGTCCCTCCGCCGGGATGGACGTGACGAGCCAGCGGTCGAGGCTCAAGATGGCCGCGCCCCACGCGAGCGCGATCGGCGCCGCGAGGAGCGGGTGCACGCCGAGGGCGCTGTACATGGCGAACCACATCGACAGCGCGGCGAGGACGCTGGTGGTGAGGACGGCGCCGCCGATGCCCTCGTACTTCGCGCGTTCGGAGGGGCAGCGGCGGAGAATTTCCGGTCGGGCACCGGAAAGGGAGATCAGAAAACGCCGCATCCAAACCCTCTCGCCCGTTCCGAGCAGGGGACGTTCGCGCGCCCCCGGCAGACGTCGGACAAGTGTAGTCACGTGCGCCCGATTAAGTCGCCGAAGGGATATTCCGGGTGGCCGGATTCGGCCATAATCGACAGCGGTCGGAGCGGTGCCGGGACAATCCTGTGGGGTGTGCCCGGTCCGTCCGGTGCGCAGGGGGACCGGAGAAGGACAGGAGCCGCAGTTGGCCGATCCAGGTGAGGAACTGCAGAAATCCCTCACCAAGTCGATCAGAGCACTTTCCGGACATCACCGGCTGATCGTGGTGGAGGCCGCCGCCGACGGGATCAACGCGTACCGGATCTCTCGCGACGCGAACGGCGTGCCCGGGGGCCGTTTCTGGCACCGGACGTGGGAGGACCTGTCGGACGACGGCGCACCGGCGAAGGACGCCGTCGTCCGGGCCGCGCGCCTCGACCCCGACGCGGCCACGCTGCTGGCCTGCACGTTCCCGGACGGCGCCGAGCCCGCGCAGGCCATCGCCTGGCTGCAGGCCGCCGCCCCCGACGCGCAGACCCACACGGCGCCCGGCGCGGCGATCGGCCGGATGCTGCGCGCGGCGATCGACGACGAGCCCCTCGCCCGGCTGTACGAGCTGGTCACCCTCGTCGCCGACCCCGCCGGGCGGCTGCGCTTCACCGGCCGCGTGCTGTTCCCCGTCGGGTCCCGCCGCCACGACACCGTCCCGCTCGACCTGCGCTTCCACCCGACCGACGAGCGCGGCGCGGCGCTCGCCGTCGTCTCCTGGTCCGACCGCCGGTTCCGGCTCGTGTCGGTGCAGCGCGCGCACGTCCCGCCCGGACGGTACGAGCTGATCGCCGAGCTCGAACGGCCGGGGCGCGTCCGGTTCCACGGGCTGCCCGACGAGCCGGTCCCCGACGACCGGACGTGGGAGGAGCTCGTCGCGGCCGTCCCGGACCGGTTGCCGCCGACGCCGCCGGACGTCCACCTGGTGTGCGCCATCGAGACCGCGGGGCCGCCCGAGCGCGTCGCCGCGCGGCTCGACCGGGCCGCCCAGTTCCTGCGCGCCGCCGCGGCCGGCGGCGGCGCGGGCCTCGCCGTGTCCCTCGTCGCCTACGGTCCGCACGCGTTCGTCCGCCGCCCGCCCCCGGCGGTGAAGGTGCTCGCGGACCGGCGCTCCCCCGAGGACGTCCAGGTGGTCCTGGACGCGCTGCGCGAGCGGGACCCCGGCGACGTCGGCTACCCGCGCGCCGCCGCGGTCGAGTGCGCGCTGGCGGAGGCCGAGCGGCTGCTCACCGCCGCGGACCCCGCCCGGCCCGCGCTGCTCGTGATCGGCGACCGGCCGCCGCACCCGGCGGCGGTGTCCCCGTCGGAGGTCCTGCCGTGCCCCACCGCGGCGGACTGGGAGGGGACGCTGCGCGGCCTGCGGCGCCGCTCCGGCTTCGCGTGCGGCGCCGTCACCGACCGGCCCGCCCGCCGCGCCGACCCGTTCTGGACCCGGCTCGCCGGGGACGGTCTCGCCGGGCAGGACGCGGTGGACGTGCCGCGCCTCGGCGCCCGGCTCGGCCTCGGCCCGGCCGAACCGCGGCGCGTCCCGTTCCCCTTCGACGAGACGACCTGACCCGACCCGCCCACGGATGGAGCGAACCCGAGCATGGCAGCCCCACTGCCGCCCCCCGAGCACAACATCGCCATGTGGGGGGCGACCGGTTCCGGCAAGACGACTTTCCTCGCCGCGCTGGACATCGCCCTGAACAGGGCGGACGACGTCGACTGGCGGGTGATCGGCGCCAACGAGGCGTCCACGGACAAGCTCGTGGAGCTGTCCGGCACGCTGGTCAACGACAACGCCTTCCCGGAGGCGACCAGCGGCATCGAGCAGTACCGGTGGCGGCTGATCGGGCAGACCGAGCGGCGCGAGGGACGGCTCTGGAACCGGCGCCGGGTCAAGCGCGGGCACGCCATCGGCCTCGACGTGCACGACGCCGAGGGCGAGCTGTTCAGCAACGACTTCATCGGCGACCACGGCCCGATGGTGGAGAGCCTCGCCAAGAGCCGCGGGATCGTGTACTTGTTCGACCCGATCCGCGAGTTCAAGGTCGGCGACGCCTACCGCAGCCTCGACGGCATGCTCGCCCGGCTGGCGCAGGTGATGCTGAACTCCGCGGACGCGCCGGAGGACGGCCGCCTGCCCCACCACGTCGCGGTCTGCACGACCAAGTTCGACGAGGTGCGGGTCCTGCAGACGGCCGAGCACCTCGGGCTGCTCGACTTCGACGAGGACGAGCACGGCTTCCCGCGCGTGGTGCACGACGAGGACGCGCGGGAGCTGTTCCGCGAGTTGTGCTCGGTGTCGGCGAGCGGCACCGCCGACCTCGTCCTGAGGAAGCTCACCCGGTACTTCGCCGAGGACCGGATCCGGTTCTTCGTGACGTCCGCGGTCGGGTTCCACCTCGACCCGCGCGTGGGCAGGTTCGATCTGCGCGACTTCCAGAACGTCGTGCCCGACCCGGACTCCGAGCGCGGCTTCCGGATCCGGACGAGCGTGTACCCGATCAACGTGATGGAGCCGGTCCTGTGGCTGGCGGAGAAGCTCGCGGACGGGCGGGCGGCCGCTCCGCGGTCCGCCGCCGAGGCGGCCCGATGAGCGACCGCATCCAGGTCGTCCCGGAATGGGCGCTGTGGGGGAAGGAGCCCAACGGTCTCTCCTACCGGGTGCTGCGGTGCAGCAACGGGCGCCTCAACAGCGCCGACTTCACGCAGATCATGCAGCATCACTCCACCGGAACGCACAACCATCTTCCGCAGGTCACGCTGAACTGGGCGCGCGACCGCGCCAAGAACGAGCAGTACATCGGCCTGGCCGTGCAGCGCTGGGCGCAGGAGCGCGACCACACCGGCCGCAAGATCGCGATCACGCGCTACTGCGCGCTGCCGTACTCGCAACTGCGGGGCGCCGTCTCCTACGAGACGATCTACCACGCGCTGAGCGACTGGGAACCGCCCGCGGACGACGCGCCCGCCGCCGTCGAACTCCCGGCGCTGTCCCCGGAGGCACTGGCGCCGCGCGTCGACGAGTACGCGCTGGGGGTGGCCGGGCTGCTGCTCACGCTCGACCCGGTGCACATCGTGCCGTCCGGCAAGATCCCGACCTACCTGGAACGACTCCGGTTCCTCGACGTCGTGGCCGCGCTGCTGCCGTACGGGCTGCGCACCCGGCTGTCGGCCGCGACCTGGGTCAGCAGCACCTCGCAGAACCGCATCCGGCTGGCGTTCACCGCGCACGCGGGCGAGGACGCGCAGGCGGTGCGGTGGGGCGCCACGCCGTCCTTCGCCGACAAGTGGAACACGGTCGCGCACCGGTACGCCGATCTGCTCGGCGACAACGCGGGCACCGAGGAGCGGGCGGCCGACCTGATCCGCGGGCTGGCGGCGCGGCGGGAGCCGATGAGCTTCACCGCCGACGACGCCCGGCGGTCGCTGGAGCTGCTGAACGCGCAGGTCCGCGGCCCCGGGCGTCCGGCGGGCACGACGCAGGGCGACGGGGCGGACTTCGTTGCGGCGATGGAGGCCCTGCACGCCTGCCGGCACGCCGTCGCGCACGTCGACCGGCCGACGTTCATCTCCGCGGTGGCGCGGTTGCGGCAGGTGCAGGACGCCGGGTTCGGCGCCGACGAGCGCCGCCGCCTCTGGGAGACCGCCGTCGCCGCGGGACTGCCGTGCCTGCCGTCGTCCACCAGGGACGACCCGGAACTCGCCGAGCTGTACGAGGCGTGCCTGCGGCTGGGGCACGGCCCGTCGCTCGATCTCGAGAACGTCTACCGGATCGAGAACGACCTCGGCGTCGACCTCCCGCTCCAGTTGTTGCAGGTCATGGCGCGCCTCGCCGTGGGCGACGAGCCGACCCGCCTGGCCGTCGCGATCCGGCTCGGCCGGGACGTGATGAGCCTGGCGCGCCGCGTCGACGCGAACGCCCTCGTGCGTCTCGCCGTCAGCGAGGAGCGCGAGGACGTCCTGGAGGTCGTCCTCGCGGAGCTGTGCAGGCGTTCCCGGGACGGCCACGCCACGCCCGTCGCGCACGCCCTCGCCACCCACGGCTACCTGGCGCAGCCCGTCGAGCGCTTCTATCCGGGCGTCAACGAGCAGGCCGGCGCGCTGCGGGAGCTGCTCGCGGCGGTGTTCGGAGGCCGGCTGAACCGCGACCAGTTCGCGGGGATCGTCCGGGGCGGCGGCCCGAACTCGCCGCGGCCGGCCCTCATTCTCGCCGCGCTGTCCCTGTACCAGGGCGCGGACGCGCGCGACCTGCTGGTCGACTTCTACCTGCGCGGCTTCCTCGGCGCCGCGACGCCGTCCTACCTCTCCCCCGATCTGCGCGGGGTGGTGGACAGGGCCCTCGCCCGCCACCCCTCCTGGCCGCCTCCGCCCATGAGCCGGTACGAGGAGGCCCACGATGACGGGGACGACGCGCAGGCGGGGCTGCGCCACAAGATCAAGTCGTTCCGCCCGCCGTGGCGGTCGGACCACGAGCCCAACCCGTAGCCCCCGGCCCGGGGCATGCGATGCCGTCAGGTCTGCACGACGATCGGGAGCGGCACGCGCTGCGCGTCGGTGGGCACCAGCCCCAGCCGCCGCCCGACCGCGGCCGGGTCGACGGCGTCCAGCCGGAACGGTTTCGCGTCCCCGGCGAGCCTGACCCAGGTCATGTCGTCCGTCCTGTGCCGGCGTGCGGAGTGATCGCGGATCGCCGCGAACGTCACGCCGCCGACGTGCAGCTCGTCCATCAGCACGGTCCAGTCGTGCCCGTCGGGGCACGGCAGCGTCTCGGACGGGTGCACCTCGGGCGGATGCGGTGCCCGCTTCCCCACGGTCAGCAGCGCGGTTCGCTCCGGCCGCCGAACGCCGCGCAGCGACCGCTGGACGAGGAACAGCATGTCCTCCACCATCGCCCCTTCCGGGTTGCCGCTCGGCAGGGGAGGCGTCGCGGCGAGGCCGTCCAGGCATCGCAGCGCGTAGGACGGGTTCGCACGCCAGACCCGGCGCGCCACCGGGGGGTCGTCCTCGGGCCGGTACCGGTACAGGTGCGCGCCGTAGAGCAGCAGCGACACCCGGAGGAGCTCGCCCAGCTCCGCCGCGAGGAGACCGACCACCCGGCGGATTCGGTCGATGCGCTCGTCCACGACGTCGCGCGGACCGGAGAACTCCAGCGCGCAGACCAGGTGCGCCGGACGGGGCGGGTCGTACGCGACGGTCCCCGCGCCGACGATCTCGTGCCAGCTCCGCGCCTCCGGACCGCTTTTCGGGAGCCCGCCGAACCGGACCCGGCCCGGACCGTCCAGTTCCGCGGTCACCGAGTACCGGCCGGGCGGCGCCTTCACCGACCGCACCAGCACCGTCCGGTCCGTGCCCTCCGGTCCCCTGGCGACGACCGCGAGGACCGTCCCGTGCGCGTCGCTCGGTTCGATGCGCATGACGAGGCCGCGGACGTCTCCCTTTGACGCGCCGGCGGGGAAGATCGGCACGGTCCGGAACCCGAGCCGCCGGCCGCCGCCGGCCCGCTCGGGCTCCATCGCGAGCAGCGCGTACGGCTGCCGGATCGGTTCGGCGTCGATGACCTCGCGCAGCACCTGGCCGAGATCCGCGCCCGAGGCGGTGAGGGCGGCCCCGTCCGGCACCTGCTTCTTCAGCGCGGGCAGCGCCGCCAGCACCGGCAGGCTGTAGACCGCGGTGTCGACGAGCACGATGTTCCGCCCGTCTCCGATCCCCACCGCCCCGGTGGGGACGCCGGCCTCGTCGAGGGCGTCGGCCCAGGGGACGGTCGGACGCATGGTCGCGTCCGGCGTCCCGGCCGTGTTCCGCCGCACGAGGTACGCCGTGAGGCCGTCCGCACCGAGGTCGACCACGGCCAGCTCGTCGCCCGCCTTCACCTCGGCGACGCGCGCACCGAGGGCGGCGACCAGCTCCGCCCGCTCCTGCGACCTGCGCCGCCGGGTGATCGCCTTGATGACGGGGTTCAGCCCGACGACCGCGGCCATGCCCGACGCGACGAGCCAGGGCGCCCAGGAGTTCTTCGGCTGCCCGGCGGCGGGTTCCCGCCGGTTCGCCCCGTCCAACGCCGCGACCAGTGGTCCCCAGAGGCTCATCGCCTGCCCCGAAGCGGTTTCCGGCCGGTTCTCCGCGGACGTGCCGGACTCCGGCGCGGGCGCCTCGCCGGACTTCGGCTCCGGACGGCCGGTGTCCTCGGCCCACGCGGGCACGGGGATGCCGCGCCGCTCGGCGAGATTGCGGGCCAGTTGCGCGAACGGGCGGACGTACCCGGCGGCCGCGGCGCCCTCGGGGTCGCGGACGAGCGCGGTGAGGTCCCCGCCGCCCCCGAACCGGCCCTCGATGTGCTCGTTGACCGTCTTGCTGATCGCCCATTCGTCCAGCGCCGACAGGCCCGTGACCAGCCGCTCCCGCGCCGCCGGGACGAACTCGTACAGGTCGTCCCCGGTCTCCTCCAGCAGTCCGCTGACGAACAGTTCGGCCCGTTCGAGCAGGCCCGTGCCCCTGGCCAGCTCGGGCTGGAGCACGTCGATGAGCGGCAGCGTCAGGCTCGTCGCGCAGGACAGCACGTGGGCGAGCCGGACCGCGCCCGGTGAGGCCCGCCGGAAGAACGCGTCGACGAGCATCTCCTGCTCGGCGGCGTCGTCATCGGCGTCGTCATCGGCGCCTTCGTCGGCGGCGGCGTCTCCATCGTCGGCGGCGTCTCCCTCGTCTTCGCCGTACAGGTCCTCGGCGAGCACGGGCGGCGACGTCGTGATGCCCTGCACCCAGGTGGTGCCGGACACGAGCGCCTCGGCCCAGCCGGCGAACTCGGCCGGCGACAGCCCGATCACCGGCAGCGGCGGCGCGCCGTCCCGCTCCCGCTCCGCCCACCAGCCCCACTCGACCTCGAACCCCGCGTTCGCGGACATCCCGCCGGGGCACCGGGAGGCGGTGTAGGGGACGCCGACCGCGGTGTCGGGCCGGTACTCGGGCGGCAGCATGTGCAGGAGGGTCGTCGGCATCGCCCGCGCCCAGCCGTCGACGGCCTTCCAGACCGGCCGCCGGTACCAGCCTTCGGCGACGGCGTCGGTGGCGACCAGCACGATGCGGGACCCCGACAGGTCCAGCAGGCGGCTCGGCGGGTAGCCCGTCCCGTTCGGGTCCACCACCCGGACCTCACCGCCGCCGTCGACCTCCAGGTCCCAGCGCGACACCGTCTGGAACGCGCCGACCTGCGCGAGGACGCGCTCCAGCCGTTCGAACAGCGGACGCCACACCCGCATCGACGTCGAGGAGTCGGTCACCAGCGTGAAGTCGAGGGAGCGTACGCGGGCGCGGCGCATCGTGATCATGAGCTGCGCCGGGTCGACGGTGCGCGCCTCGGCGGTGGCCTGCACGGTCGCGGCCATGTCGAGCTCGGACCGTCCGGGCCTGGTCAGCCGTTTGAACGGGCGGAGCGACCGGGCCAGCTCCATCGCCTCGGGAAGCGGGGACGCGCCGGGAAAGGCGATCTTGCTCATCCGCGGCGCGGACGCCCCGCCGGCCTCGTCCACCGCGGTGCCCGCGGGCGGGTAGAGCGGCACCCCGCACCCGGCGCCGGTCCCCGCGTCCCGCGCGTCGCCGCCGGACGGTGCCGTGTCCGGCGCGGCGGGCTCCACCGGGCGGCCGGGGGGCGGGCCGTCGCCCAGCCGCCGCCGGTGGTCGGGCGGGGCGGGCGGGGGGTTCCGTGCCAGCCACAGCAGTTCCGCGAGCAGCCGGGCGTCCAGTTCGGTCATCGCTCGGTGAGGCTCTTGAGGAGGAGCTCCCGCAGTTTCTCCAGTTCCTTGCCGTTGATGTCCTGGGCGGTCATCAGGTGCACCAGTTCCAGGAGCTGGTTGATCGCCAGGTGCGTGCCCGACCTCAGCTCGGCGGCGAAGGCGTTGATCTCGGCGAGCGCGTCGTCGGGCACGTACCGCAGATGCTCCTGGACGATCTCGGTGAGCAGTTCCTCCGTCGGCTTCTCCATCCGGAACCGGACGCAGCGCCGCAGGAACGCCGACGGGAACGTCCGTTCGCCGTTGCTCGTGAAGACGATGACGGGGAACTCGGCCGCCCGCACCCTGCCGTCGCCGACGCCGTACGTCCCGCCATCCGCGCCGCGGACCTCGAACCCGCTCCCCTTGTTCCGCAGCAGCGGCGGGATCTCGAACTCCAGCCCCTCGATGATGTTGAGCAGGTCGCCCGGCAGGTCCAGGTCGCTCTTGTCGATCTCGTCGATGAGCACCGCCCGCGGCACACCGTCCGCGAGCGCCGTGCCGAGCGGTCCCAGCTTGACGAACCGCTCGATGGCCGCGCCGTCCTCCTCGGGAGACTCGACGCGCGACTGCGGCGCATCCTGGCGGGACGCCGGCTCCTTCCGCACCCGGCCGCGCGCCAGTTGCGTCGCGTGCAGGCGGTCCAGCGCGTCGTACTGGTACAGGCCGTCGGTGACGACGCTCTTGGACGTGATGTGCCAGCGCAGCACCGGCCCGAGTTCGAGTTCGCGGGCGATCACGTCCACCACCGAGGACTTGCCCATCCCCGCGGGTCCCATGAGCAGCAGCGGGCGGCGCAGGTGCAGCGCCGCGTTGATCGCCTGGCGCAGCGCGTCCGTCATGACGAACGGCGTCGGGGCGTCCGCGCCGTCGGCGGACCTCGGCGCCCGCCACGGCGGCGGGGCGGGCAGCCGCCCCTGCCAGGCGTGCTCCGCCCCCTCCAGCCGCCGCGGCTCGCCGTCCCCCCTGAAGATCTCCCACGTCATGCCGTCGCCCTCTTCCGCGTGCCGCGCAGCGCGCCGCCCCGTTTACCTGGACGGACGTCCGAAACGCGAAAGGGTCCCCGTCCGCCCGGGTCGCTCCAGATAACCGAGATGGGCGCCGCATGTGATTGGTCCAGCAATTTGTCGGGGAAGAAAATCCTTCGATTCGAGGAGTCCAGCCCCGCCCACACCTCGCGCACGTCCTCCGCCACCGTCGCGTACGCGCGCTCGGGATACCAGAGGATGTAACCGCAGCCGTTCCGCAGCAGCCCTTTCAGCAGTTCGCACGTGTCCGCGTTCGCCCGCTCCGCCACCACGTACGGGAACTGCAGGTTCCGTCTGAGCCACGCCTTCAGCGCCTGCTCGTCCACCGCCGCCTCGTCCGTGACGAGGGCCGGGTCTCCGGCCCAGTCGGCGGCGTCGTGCCGCCTGCGCTGGGTCTGTTTCATGCCCTCGCTGCCCCACATGTGCCCGTACCAGCGCAGCCGCGGGCGATGCGGCTGCCCCGGGGCGAGATCGATCTGCTCGTATCCCTCTTCGAGGAGGTGCAGCGGGGCGATCAACTCGATGAACAGCTCGCGCCCGCCGAGTCCCTCGCACAGTCTGGTCATCATTTCCCGGAGGGCGCTCTTCACCTCCGCGCGTTTGCAGTACCTGGCCTGGATCCGTCCCATCCGGACCGCCGGATGCACCTGCACGGAAATGCGCACGTCCTCCGGCTCGGCGGCGTTGCCGACGAGGTCCGGCCCGCCGATCTCGAACAGGACCCAGTGCTTCTCGGCCCGGCTCTCGAGGTAGTCGCGCACGTTGTTGCCCTGCGCGTCGTGGCGATCGAGCCAGTCGCGCAGCACCGGGTGTTCCAGCCCGACGTCGTTGCGGTGCGCGACGCTCAGCATGAACCGCGCCAGGACGCTGAGTCCCGACCGGGAACCGGCGAGCGCGGCCTCGATCAGCAGCACGTCCGCCGACTCCGCCGCCACTTCGCTGGACGCGGCGTCGAAGAACAGGTGGTGCAGTTCCTCCATCTTCGGGATCTCCCCGCCGATGGCACGGAACGTCCGCTTCGCCAGGAGCCCCTCCGCCAGGGCTTGGACGAGGGCCCTGCCGTCCCCGCCGAGCGTGGGGACGAGGTCGGTCAGGGACGGCAGGTCCAGCCGGGTCCGCAGGCCCGCGAGCTGCTTCTCGTACCTGCGGCGGATCTCCCCGGCGACCCTGTTCCCGTACTCCTCGGACGGCTCGGACGGCCCCGCCCGGCCGGTCCGAGCGGCCTGACCGGTCGCCTCGTTCGGCTCGTTCGCCCCGGCCGGCCCGGTCGGGAAGACGAGCGACACGCCCGGTTCGACGGCGTAGTTCCGCTCCGCCAGGAGGTGGCCGACGTCGACCGCGTGGATCCTCCGTGCGTCACCGATCGCCTCGGCACCCCGCTGGCGGGCCTCCTCGAACGAGCACGACGCGCCGAAGTGATCGGTGGCGCACGTCGTCTCGACCGCGATCCAGTTCCCCTCCTTGATCTCCTCCCGGAGCATGTCGGCGGTCGGTGTCCACAGCCCCTCCTCCAGGCCGAAGCGCCCCTGCCACACGTCCCCGTGGCCCGCCCCGGGCGGGACGTCGCGCACGAGGACGAACGCGTGCCGGCGGCGGTCCTTGTACTGCAGGACCGCGATCACCGGGTACAGGCCGACCACCAGGCACAGGCCCGCGTAGATCAGGGACAGGTCCAGGCAACTGCCGGCCCGCTTCCTGTGGATGATCGTGTACGGCGCCTGGACGACCTGCGCGGCGCCGTCCCGGCTCAGCAGCGAGACGTCGTACCGCAGGCCCAGGCCCCGCAGCTGCTGGTACACGTATCCGGCGAGTTCGGCGGTGCCGGGCGGGCGCTCGGCGATCGCGCCGAGCAGGCCGGCGGCGTCGAGGTCCTCCCGCTGCACGTACCTCGCCAGGCTCCGCGGCTCGTCGAAGTACCAGGTCCCCCAGGTCATGCCACCTCGATCACGTCGGTGACCAGCGGTGACTCCGGCGGTTCCGCGGCGAACAGCTCCAGGATGCGCACGCCCGCGCCGGTGGCGGGGAACTCGAACCGGAACGTCCGGTCGTCGGCGACGCGGGCGGGCACGGCGCCCGGCTCGCCGGCGAGCCTGGCCCACAACCGCGTCCCCGGGGCACAGCCGTCCGCCCGGCCCGACACCTGGATCGGAACGTTCGCCGGATACAGGTCGTCGACGTCGAGCCGCACGGTCCGGCCGCCTTCCGGCGGGCCCTGATCGCCCGCCGGGCCCCTGCGGACGTCGCCCGGCGCGAGCGCGGGATCGCCGTTCCGCAGCCGCGACAGGACGGTGGCCACCGAGTTCACCAGTCCGGCGGCGTGCTCCCGCCCGTGGACCAGGCCGTTGTGGCTGTCGCCTCCCCAGGAGGGGAGGACCCACTCCTCGCCTCCCGGTGTCGCGGCCATCACGGGCACGGTGCCGTCGCCGTCGCGGGCGTGGTAGTCCGCGGGGAGCAGGTCGGAGCCCTTCGAGCATTCCAGCCGCCCGCCGGGGTGCAGGATCGCCTGCTGGACCGTGCGCTGCCCGTGGCCGACGAGCGGTGCGATGATCCTCGACCGCTCGTGCGGGGTGTTCAGCCCGGCGAGCAGGTCGCGGGACGCGCGGACGCGCGCGGCGTCGAGATCGATCCCGTCGACGAGATCGACGAGGCGGCGGGCGGTTCCGTCCCGGCCGGGGCGCCGGTCGGCGACCGTCCGGTACAGCGGAAGCAGGTCGTACACGCCCGGCACCTCGCGGAGGGCCTCGGCGAGCCGGCTCACGTGCACCGGGCCGAGCTCCGGGCCGTTGACGAGGAAGTCGAGCGCTTTGACGGCGCCGCGGAAAGGAGTGCCCGCGGTGAGGACGCGGTGGCAGTCCCCCGCGTCGTCATGGTGCCGCAGGTAGTGCGCCGCGACGAGTCCGCCCATGCTGTGCGCGATGATGATCACGCGCGGGTCGTCGACGTGCTCGGCGAGCGCGGCGAGCCGGGTGCGGATCGCGGCGGCGAGGCGGGCGGAGTTGACCGCCACCGGGCGGCGCCAGTCGTACGGGAACTCCATGTAGTTCAGCTCGTTGAGCCAGAACCGCTTCCGCAGCCCGTGCCGCAGCGTCCCGTACGGGCCGAGCACCCTGGCCAGGTACGGGACGGGCACCGACATCAACCCTCCGGGGACCACTCCGTCCTCGTAGCCGGGGTCGGAGAGGGCGTCGTAGCCCGCCGCCAGGAGCCTCGGCTCGCGGATGGGTCGGCGCATGTCCGCCGACATGCCCCAGAGGGTCTCGCGACCGCGGTGCAGTGAACTCCCGCAGATGCCCGGGAGCACGACCAGGAGGTGCCGTACCTGCATCCGCTCGACCACGTCCCGCGGCCCTCCGGCCGAGTTCTCGCCCAACCAACTCTCCCCGTTCTCTCCCCGAAGAGCCCCCGTATGGGGCCATGAGAATACCTCGCTAATAGCAGACAATCCCCACCTGACGGTTAAGCCTTGTAGTTCAAGATCTGCCGGAAAAGTGCCTTTCCTCCCGCATGTCGGCACCCGGCCGATCGCGCCTCCCGTACCTCCCGGCATCGGTTGCGGATGGACCAGGACGCCCTTTCCGGAAGGCCGCCCGACGCGGCTCCGATCATCTTCGATGACCTCTGACCTGGGGTTACGCGCACCGGCGAGCGGCCGGGCACGATGCCGCGCGCGCCGGACCACGGCGCCGTCCCGTCCGGCGGACCTCCGGTCGGGCCCCCGCGACCGCGGCTGACCGGATGCGGCGGACGCGCGGACCGGACGTCCGGTTGCGCCGAACCCTGGCCTGAACAGGCCACCCGACGCCCCGCCCGCCACCCGCCGATCGCGCGTCACCGGCCGGGACCGCGCACCGGACCGCGCCCGTGGCGGACCCGGGAGAGGCGGCGCGCTGGCCGCGCCCGTCAGTCGTCGCCCGCGCCCCGGCTCGGCGGCTCCCGCGTGGCCCAGACGACCTGGCCCCAGACCCGGACGAACAATGTGAGCAGACTCGTGATCAGGATGATCGCGAGGGCGGTCCGCAGCGGCGCGCTGTCGCCGTAAAGGCCCGAGAGCGCGAGGACGGTGACGCCGAGCCCGGTGATGTTCAGCAGCGCGAGGAGGATCGTGTAGGCGCGGACGCGGCCCTTCGTCCAGAAACGCACTCCGTCGACGGGGTCGGCGTCGCGGCTGCGGCGTTCCTGTTCGCGGAGCCGTTCGAGATAACGGGAATCCCAGAGCAGCGCGAGAAGCAGCACGGGAAATACCTGCGCGAGGGTCGTGTAGAACTCGCCGTGATCCACCGAAGCAGCGTAATGGGCGAATATCCCGAATGGAGTCGTTCCGGCATACCGGGGTCTGGCCGGAGCCGGTCCGGGGCTCGGCGGCGTCACGCCGAGGCCGGGGGCGGGTGGCCCGGCTTCTCGGTGGGCGGGAGTGGGCGGTCCGGGGGGCGGCGGGAGCGGTTACTCTACCAAACAGTTGTTAGAAAGAAGGGAGGCGAACATGGTGGTCGAGTACGCGCGGCGGGGGGACGTCGCGGTGGTGACGATGAACCGGCCGGAGTACCGGAACGCGCAGAACTCCGCGATGACCTACGCGCTGGACGAGGCGTTCTACCGGGCGGCCGGGGACGACGACGTCAAGGTGATCGTGCTCGCCGGTGCGGGGCCGCACTTCTCGGCCGGGCACGACATCGGCACCCCCGGACGGGACGCCGACCGGAGTTTCGCCCGCAAGGCCGGGATGTGGTGGGACCACGTCGGCAAGTCCGGGGCGGAGAGCCGGTTCGCGCGGGAGTCGGAGGTCTACCTCGGGATGTGCCGCCGGTGGCGGGAGATCCCGAAGCCGGTGATCGCGTCGGTGCAGGGCGCGTGCGTGGCGGGCGGGCTGATGCTGGCGTGGGTGTGCGACCTGATCGTCGCGTCGGAGGACGCCTTCTTCGCCGACCCCGTGGTCCGGATGGGCATTCCGGGCGTGGAGTACTTCGCGCACCCGTGGGTGATGCCCCCGCGCATCGCGAAGGAGTTCCTCTACACCGGCGAACGCATGACGGCGGCGCGCGCGCACGAGCTCGGCTGGGTCAACCGGGTGGTCGCGCGGGAGTCGCTGGAGGACGAGACGTTCGCGCTGGCCGACCGGATCGCGGCCATGCCGCGGATGGGGCTCGCGCTGACGAAGAAGGCCGTGAACCAGGCCGAGGACCTGCAGGGCCTGCAGTCGGGGATGGACTCGGTGTTCGGCCTGCATCACCTCGCGCACGCGCACAACGCGGAGACGGGCGCGGACTCGCTGGCGGGGCAGGACGCGAAGAGCATGAAGGCGGCGGCGAAGGCGGCTTCGAATGGATCTTGAGTTCGGGACGGCGGACGAGGAGTTCCGCGCGGAGGTGCGGGCGTGGCTGGCGGAGCACGTGCCCGCCGAGCCGCTCGCGTCGCTGGAGACGGAAGAGGGCTTCGCGCAGCACCGGGAGTGGGAGCGGACGCTCGGCGCCGACCGGCTGTCGGTGGTGTCGTGGCCGCAGGAGTACGGCGGCCGCGGCGTGCCGGTGCTCCAGTGGCTCGTGTTCGAGGAGGAGTACTACGCGGCGGGCGCGCCCGGGCGGGTCAGCCAGAACGGCATCAACCTGCTGGCGCCGACGCTGCTGAAGCACGGCACGCCGGAGCAGCTCGCGCGCGTCCTGCCGCCGATGGCGGCCGGTGAGGTGATCTGGGCGCAGGCGTGGTCGGAGCCGGGCGCGGGCAGCGACCTGGCGGCGCTGCGGGCGACGGCGACCCGGACGGACGGCGGCTGGCTGCTGAACGGGCAGAAGACGTGGAGTTCGCGGGCGGCGTTCGCCGACCGCGGTTTCGGGCTGTTCCGGTCGGATCCGGAGAGCGAGCGGCACCGGGGGCTCACGTACCTGATGTTCCCGCTGGACGCCGAGGGCGTGACCGTCCGGCCGATCGGACGGCTCGACGGCAAGCCCGCGTTCGCGGAGCTGTTCCTCGACGGGGTGTTCGTCCCGGACGACGACGTCATCGGCGAGCCCGGGAAGGGCTGGAGCGTCGCGATGAGCACGGCGGGCAACGAGCGCGGGCTGACGCTGCGCTCCCCCGGCCGGTTCACCGCGGCGACCGAGCGGCTCGTGGAGCTGTGGAAAAAGCGGGCCGACCCGGCGGACACGGCGCTGCGGGACCGGGTCGCGGACGCCTGGATCCGGTCGCGCGCGTACCGGCTGAAGGGGTTCGAGACGATCTCCCGCGACGACGACATCGGCGCCGAGTCGAGCCTGAACAAGGTGTTCTGGTCGGAGCTCGACGTGGCGCTGCACGAGACGGCGCTCGACCTGCTCGGCGCGGACGGCGAGCTGGAGTCGGAGTGGCTGGAGAACTACGTGTTCTCGCTCGCCGGCCCCATCTACGCGGGCACCAACGAGATCCAGCGCAACGTGATCGCCGAGCGGCTGCTCGGCCTGCCGAGGGGGGCACGGTGAAGTTCGTCCTGTCCGAGGAGCAGCGGATGTTCGCCGGGACGCTGCGGCGGCTGCTCGCCGAGGCCGGCACCGCGAAGGTCGTCCGGGCGTGGGCGTCCGGGGACCACGGCCCGGGACGCGAGGTGTGGGCGGCGCTCGCCGAGGCGGGGCTGTTCGCGGTCGCGGTGCCGGAGGAGCACGGCGGCGCGGGCCTGCTGCCGGTCGAGCTGGTCGCGGCGATGGAGGAGGTCGGGCGGGCGGCGGCGCCCGGCCCGTACGTCGAGACGCTCGCGGCGGCGGAACTGCTGCCCCGGACGGGCGGCGGCGGGCTGCTGGAGGGCATCGCCGCGGGCGCGACGATGGTGACGCTCGGCGTGCCGCACGCGCTGGACGCCGACGCCGCCGACGTCGTCCTCGGCGTGGACGGGAAGCCGCGCGCGGCGGCGGGCGACCCGATGACCTCGCTCGACCCGGCGCGGCGGATGTTCCGCGTGAACGGCGGCCCGCCGGGGGAACTCCCGGGCTTCGGGGTGCTGATGTGCGCGGCGCAGCAGCTCGGGCTGGGCCGGGCGCTGCTGGACGTGACGGTCGAGTACGCGAAGACGCGGCGGCAGTTCGGCCGTCCGATCGGCGAGTACCAGGCGGTCAAGCACCACCTGGCGGGCGCGATGGTCGAGCTGGAGTTCGCGCGGCCGCTGCTGTACGGCGCGGCGCTCGCGTACGGGACGCCGGAGTTCGGGCGGGACGCGTCGGCGGCGAAGGTCGCCGCGTCCGACGCGTGCTACGCCGCCGCGAAGATCGCCCTGCAGGTGCACGGCGCGATCGGCTACACCGACGAGTACGACCCGTCGCTGTGGATCCGCAAGGCGCGGGCGCTGCACTCGGCGTGGGGCGCCCCCGCCGAGCACCGCGCCCGCGTCGCCGCCTCGCTCTAGCGGGGCAGGTCCACGCGGCGGACCTTGCCGGTCGCGGTCTTCGGGAGGTCGTCCACGAAGACGACCTCCCGGGGGACCTTGAAGTTCGCGAGCCGCTCCCGGCAGTGCGCGATCAGTTCCTCGGCCGGGACGGACGCGCCGGGGCGGGTGCGGACGTAGGCGCGGGCGACCTCGCCGAGCCGCTCGTCCGGGACGCCGATGACACCGGACTCGGCGACGGCGTCGTGCCGGGCGAGGACGTCCTCGATCTCCGCCGGGTACACGTTGAAGCCGCCGACGGTGAACATCTCCTTGGTGCGCCCGGTGATCCGCAGGTTGCCGCGCTCGTCGAGCCGTCCCCGGTCGCCGGTGTCGAGCCAGCCGTCGCGCAGCGTCGCGGCGGTCGCCTCGGGGTCGTCGAGGTAGCCGCTCATCACGTTGTAGCCGCGGACGAGCACGGCGCCGTCCTCGCCGACCGGGACGGGCTCGCCCTTGTCGTCGGCGACGCGGACCTCGACGTCGTCGATCGCGCGGCCGCACGTGGTCGCGATCGTCTCGTCGTCGTCGTCCACCGAGCAGGCGGTGACGGTGCCGGACGACTCGGTGAGCCCGTAGGCGGTCACGACCTGCGGGAACAGCTCGGCGCGGATGCGGCGGACGAGCGCGACGGGAACGTCGGCGGCGCCCGTCACGGCGAGCCGCAGCGACGACAGGTCGCGGCCGGCGCGGCCCGGGGCGTCCAGCAGCGTCGTGTAGATGGTGGGCGGGCCGGGCAGGACGGTGATCCGTTCGCGCTCGATCAGCGCGAGGGTCTCGCCGGCCTCGAAGACGCGCTGCAGCACCATCGTGGCGCCCTGGAGCAGGCACGCCAGCACGCCCGCCTTGTACCCGAACGTGTGGAACATCGGGTTGACGATGAGGTACCGGTCGCCCGGCCCGACGCCCGTCCGCCCGCACCACGCCCGGTACGTCCGGACGTTCTGCTCGTGCGTGCACAGGACGCCCTTCGGCCGTCCGGTGGTGCCCGAGGTGAACAGGATGTCGGCGACGTCGCCGGGCGCGACGGCGGCGGCCCGCGCGTCCGCGTCGGCCGCCGGGACGGCCGCGCCCGCGCCGAGGAACGCGTCCCACGCCGTCACGCCGGGCCGCTCGGGGCCGTTGAACGTGACGACGCCGCGCAGGTCCGGCAGGCCGGGGATCGCGCCGGACGCGTCCTGCCCGAGCAGCCCCGGGTAGTCGATGCCGAGGAAGCCGTCCTCGACGAACAGCAGCTTCACCCGGGCCTTCTCCAGCGGCCAGCGCGCCTCGTCGCCCTTGTAGCGGGTGTTGAGCGGGACGAGCGCCGCGCCCGCCGACACCGCGCCGAGCACGGTCACGATCCACTGCAGCCCGTTCGGCGCCCAGATCGACACGCGGTCGCCCGGTCCGACGCCGGCCGCGGCGAACGCGCGCGCGGCGGCCCGCACCCGGTCGCGCAGCTCGGCGTAGGTGACGCGGACGGACCCGTCGACGACGGCCTCCGTGTCCGGCGACGTGGCCGCGGCCCGGGCCAGCACCCCGGGAATCGTCAACTCGCTCATGACCGACCATCGTCGCCCGGCTGGGCGCTCACGGGAACCGGGCCGTCCCGCTCACCGGTACCGGGCGAGCCGCTCCCGGAACCAGTGGTAGGACGCCTTGGGCGTGCGGGCGCCCGTCGCGAAGTCGACGTGCACGAGGCCGAACCGCTGCGCGTAGCCCTCGGCCCACTCGAAGTTGTCGAGCAGCGACCAGACGAAGTAGCCGCGGACGTCCACGCCGTCCGCGATCGCGCGGTGCAGGGCGCGCAGGTGGCCGTCCAGGTAGTCGATGCGGTCCCGGTCGCGGCGGGCGGGGTCGTCGTCGGGGGCGGAGCAGCCGTTCTCGGTGATCAGGATGGGCGGGAGCGCGTCCCCGTAGGCGTCGCGCAGGCCGGTGAGCAGCTCGTGCAGGCCGTCCGGGACGACCGGCCAGCCGAACGCGGTGAGCGGGTACCCGTCGATCGGGACGTCCTCGAACGGGAGCCCGGCGTCCTCGATGCGGTCGCCGACCTCGGCGAGCACCGACCCGCCCGCCGCCGGGGCCGCCGCGCCGCCGCGGGGGGCGGCGATGCGGGTGGGGCTGTAGTAGTTGACGCCGAGCCGGTCGATGGGCGCGGCGATCGCGTCGAGGTCGCCGTCGAGGACGAACGGGAGCTCGTCCGCCGCGATGCCGTAGGCGCTCATGTCGGGGAGGCGCCCGAGCAGGATCGGGTCGGTGAACAGGCGGTTCTGCAGGACGTCGAACGCGGCCGCGGCGGCCCGGTCGGCGGGGTCGTCGCTCGCGGGCCGCACCGGGCTGTAGTTGTTCGTGACGCCGATCGGCGCGGGCGAGCGGTCGCGCAGCACCGGGACGGCGAGGCCGTGGGCGAGCAGCATGTGGTGGGCCGCGGGGAGGGCGTCCAGGAGGAGCGCCTCGCCGGGCGCGTGCGTCCCGATGCCGTACCCCTCGGTCATGTGGACGAACGGCTCGTTCAGGGTGATCCAGGCGCCGACGCGGTCGCCGAGCCGGTCGGCGACGATGCCCGCGTACTCGGCGAGCCGGTGCGCGGTGTCGCGGTTCATCCAGCCGCCGGCGTCCTGGAGGGCCTGCGGGAGGTCCCAGTGGTAGAGGGTGACGACGGGCGCGATGTCCCGTTCGGCGAGGGCGTCGACGAGCCGGTCGTAGAAGCCGAGGCCCTTCGGGTTGGCGGGGCCGCGCCCGTCCGGCTGGATCCGCGGCCACGCGACGGAGAAGCGGTAGGCGTTGACCCCGAGGTCCGCCATCAGCGCGACGTCCTCCGGCCAGCGGTGGTAGTGGTCGCAGGCGACGTCGCCGGTGTCGCCGTTCTTCACCCGACCGGGTTCGGCGGTGAACGCGTCCCAGATGCTGGGGCCGCGGCCGTCCTCGGCGACCGCGCCCTCGATCTGGTAGGCCGCCGTCGCCGTCCCCCAGAGGAACCCCGCGGGGATCTCGTCCATGGCCGTCACCCTCCTGACGTGAGCTTGCGGCCATTAAACATGAACATGTGTCACGTTCGCCGGAACGGAGAAACAACGTGAGCGACATTCACTTTTCTCGGGTTCGGTGATTCACTCCAAGGCAGGAACCGTGGACCACTCCCCCGGCCGAGGTGCCCCATGCACGTCCTCCGCCCGTCCCGCCGCTCCGCCGCCGTCCCGCTCGTCCTCGCCCTCCTCGCCGCCTGCCTCGCCGCCGCCCCCGCGCGGGCGTCCGCTCCCGGACGTCCCGGCGAGGTGCGGGGGTACGCCGACCTGCACAGCCACCCGATGGCCTACGAGGCGTTCGGCGGGCGCCTGATGTGCGGCAAGCCGTTCGACCCGGACGGCATCGAGGAAGCACTGCGCGACTGCCCCGACCACGGCCTGAACGGGTCGTTCGCCTGGTTCGAGAACTTCACCCGGCACGGCACCCCGTTCGGCACCCACGACCCCACCGGCTGGCCCACGTTCGCGGACTGGCCCGCCTGGGACTCCCGCACCCACCAGCAGATGCACCACACCTGGCTGGAACGGTCGTGGCGCGCCGGTCAGCGGATCCTCGTGAACCAACTCGTCGCGAACCGGCAGCTGTGCGAGGTCTACCCGCTGAAGCGCAACGCGTGCGACGAGATGGACACCGTCCGCCTCCAGGCTCGGCGGACGCGCGAGCTCGAGGCCCTCATCGACGAGCGCAGCGGCGGCCCCGGCGAGGGCTGGTTCCGGATCGTCACGAGCGCCGCCGAGGCCCGCCGGGTGATCGAGGCCGGGAAGCTCGCGGTCGTCCTCGGCGTCGAGGCGTCCGAGCCGTTCGGCTGTCGGACGATCGGCGGCGAACCGCAGTGCACCCGCGCGGACATCGACCGCGGTCTCGACGAGATGCGGGACCTCGGCGTCTCCTCGATGTTCCTGTGCCACAAGTTCGACAACGCGCTCTGCGGCGTCCGGTTCGACTCCGGCACGACCGGGGTCGTCGTCAACGCGGGCAACTTCCTCGGCACCGGGCGGTTCTGGCGGGCCGAGACCTGCACCGGCGCGGCCCACGACAACACGATCGCCCCGGCGGGCGGGCTCGGCGACGTCCTCCGCGAACCGCTGCGGCACCTCGGGATGGCCGGGATCACGTTCCCGCTGTATCCGAGCCCGCCGCACTGCAACGTCGCCGGGCTCACCGACCTCGGCGAGCACATGGTCCGGGGCATGGTCGACCGCGGCATGATCGTCGAGATCGACCACATGTCGGTGAAGGCCGCCGACGAGACCCTCGGCATCCTGGAGGAGACCGGCCATTCCGGCGTCGTGTCGTCCCACAGCTGGACGGACGCGAACTACGTGCGGCGCGTCTACCGGCTCGGCGGCATGATCGCCGCCTACGGCTCCCCCGCGGACCGCTTCGTCGCCGAGTGGGAGCGCAACAAGCGGCACCACGACCCCCGCTTCGCGTTCGGCTACGGGTACGGCCTCGACGCCAACGGCATGGGCCCGCTGCCCGCCCCGCGCGCGGACGCCGCCGCGAACCCGCTCGAGTACCCGTTCGCCTCGCCGGCCGACCCGTCCGTCCGGCTCGACCGGCTCCGCACCGGCCGGCGCACCTGGGACCTCAACACCGACGGCGTCGCGAACTACGGCCTCGTCCCCGACTGGCTCGCCGACGTCGGCCGCGCCGGCGGCCCCCAGATCACCGCCGACCTGACCCGCGGCGCCGAGACCTACCTGCAAATGTGGAACCGCGCCGAAGGGAGCGCGCGCCCCTGACCGGCCGGCCCGGCCCGGCGCTCGCCGGGCCGGGCCGCCGCTCAGCCGAGTGGGACGGTCGCCTGGAGGACGGCCTCGCTGAGCGCCTCCGAGCGGAAGTGCGCGACGGCCTGGAAGTCGGGGTCGGCGACCATGCGCGCGAACACCTCCCGGGACGGGTACCGCACGAGCAGGACGGCGTCCCACGCCTGCCCGTCCTCGGCGACCAGGGCCGTCGATCCCTTGCCGTAGTAGAGCACCTCGGAGTCGTACCGTCCGAGGATCAGCTCGCCGACGGTCTTGGAATAGCGCGCGTAGCTCTTCTGCCCGCCCTCGCGGAACCGCAGCAGGTTGAGCATCACCACCGGCCCGCCGGGGTCCTCGGCGAGGAACCGCTTCAGCCCCTCGCCGGTCGGATCGACCGCCATGTCACCGCTCCTTCCCGAATGGGATTCTGACCCTAGTCGCCCCGGCCCCGCGCGAACGACGCGGCGGCGATCCTTGGGCACGGTTCCCAAGCGGCGCCGTCGCGGAGTATGACCGCCGCACAGGACGGACGGCCGCGCGTCCCTCATTCGCGTGAACCCGCCGAAGCATGCACCCTGGGTGCTCGATCGCTTACACTGTGCAGTGATCGCACTTCCGCGTTCGCCCCCCGCCCGCCTGGAAAGGTGACCCTCCATGCGCACGCCCCTTCTGCTCCTCTCCGCGACCGCCGCCGCCGTGTTCGCCGCCGCGTCCCCGGCCGCCGCCGCACCGGCGCCCGAGCCCCAGCCGACGATCGAGTACGGCGCCCCGGACGGGACGGGCAACGGCGGCCTCGTCGACTTCGACGACGAGGTCGTCGACGCGTCCGACCTGGGCAAGGTCATCCTCGTCGTGAAGTGACCCCGGGGCCGCTGCGGCTCACCGCCGACGTGCGCGCCCCACCTGCACCGGCTGGTGCGTCCCGTAGCGCCGAATCCGAGCGCGTGTGGCAGGTACACGGAGTGGGTGAGCGTTGACGTGGGCGAACTCAGCCTCCGTCACCCCGAGGCCGGCACGCTGGAGCTGAGCTACGAGCGCGTGCTGCTGCCGAGCGACCCGGGCCTCGGCGGCCTGACCCTGTGGACGGCCCCGCCCGGCTCCCCCTCCCACGCCGCGCTGCGCCGGATCGCCGCGCGCCTGGAGGGCGCCGCCTCCTCCTGACCCGCCCGCACAACCCGGGGTTGTCGGGCAGCGCGCCGGTCGTGGGCCGCGCGGCGGCCGTCCCCGCCGGACGTCCGGGCGCCGCCGGTCGCTCACCTGGCGGTACAACCCGGGGTTGTCGCGCGCCCGCGCGCCGGTTGTTGGCGGTGCGGCGCGCGTCCCTGCTTTGATCTCGCGGTCGGGGCGGGCGAGCGGAGGACGGGCGGGGCATGGGCGGAGAACGCCGGTTCGGACCGTTCTGGACGGCCTACGCGGCGAGCACCTTCGGGACGATGCTCGCGTTCGACGCGTTCGCCCTGATCGCCATCCTGGTGCTGGACGCGGGACCGGCCGCGGTGTCGCTGCTCGCGGCGGCCGGGACGGCGGCGGGCGCGGTGCTCGCGGTGCCGCTCGGGCCGTGGGCCGAGCACCGCCGCAGGCGTCCGGTGATGATCGCGATGGACCTGGTGCGGGTGGCGGCGCTGCTCAGCGTGCCCGCCGCGCACGCGCTCGACCGGTTGACGTTCGTCCAGCTCGTGGCCGTGGCGGTCGTCATGGCGGCGGCCGACATCGCGTTCCGCGCGGCGAGCGGCGCCTACCTGAAGGCGCTCGTGCCGCCGGACCGGCTGCTCGCCGCGAACGGGCGGCTGGAGGCGACGACCTGGACCGCGACGGCGCTCGGGCCGCCGCTCGGCACGGCCGCGATCGGGCTGTTCGGGCCGGTCGTGACGGTGCTGGCGAACGCGGCGGGGCTGCTGGTGTCGGCCGCGTCGCTCGGCACGATCCGCGGGCGCGAACCGCGGCCCGTCCGGACGGGCGCGCGGCGTCCGGGCGGCCTGCTGGAGGGCTGGCGGCACATCCTGGCCGACCCGGCGCTGCGGGCGCTGTTCCTCAACACGGTCCTCGTCAACGGGCTGATCATGGCGGTCGCGCCGCTGCTGGCCGTCCTCATGCTCGACGGGCTCGGGTTCGCGCCGTGGCAGTACGGCCTGGTCTTCGCGCTGCCCTGCGTCGGCGGGCTGGTCGGGTCGCGGCTGGCCCGCCGGCTCGTCCCCCGGTTCGGGCCGCACCGGGTGCTGCTGGTCGCCGGGACGCTGCGCGCCTGCTGGCTGCCGGGGCTCGCGTTCGTCCGTCCGGGGGCGGCGGGGCTGCTGCTGGTGATGGCCGTCGAGCTCGGGATGATCACCTGCATCGGCGTGTTCAACCCGGTGTTCGCCACCCGCAGGCTGGAGCTGACGGCGCCGGACCGGCTCGTCCGGACGCTCGCGGCGTGGACGGTCACGAGCCGGCTGGCGACCGCGGCCCTGACGGCGGTGTGGGGGCTGCTGGCGGCCGTCACCGGGCCCCGCGCCGCGATCGCGGCGGCGGGCGCCGCCGCCCTGGCGACGCCCTTCCTGCTTCCGCGCCGCGGGCGGGCGGGGCGGGTCACGGCTCCCGCAGCGCCCCCGCGATGACGGTGCGGACGATCGCGCGGACGGCGTCCGCGTCCGGCGGCGCGGCCGTCCGGTCGGCGAACAGCAGGTGCCCGGCGCCGATCAGCGTGGGGGCGAGCGCGTCGACGTCGGCGCCGGCGGCGATGCGGCCCCGGTCGCGTTCGGCGGCGAGGTAGTCGGCGATCATCGCCGCGGCCTCCGTCAGCAGCGGGACCCCGACGGGACGGTCGCGGCGCAGGCGCGCGCGCAGTTCGTCCCGGGAGGTGACGAGGCCGACGATCGCGACGGCGACCGTCCCGAACAGGTCGGTGAGCGCGGCGGTGAGGTTGCCGGGGACGGTACCGGTCCCGGCGGCGGCCCGCAGCGCGGCGGCCTGCGCGTCGAGCCCGGCGATCCGGTCGCGGACGAGCTCGGCGAGGAAGGCGTCGAAGTCGGCGAAGTGCCGGTGCAGGACGCCCTTGGCGCAGCCGGCCTCCGTAGTGACCGCGCGGCTGGTCAGCCCGCTCGGCCCGTCCCGCAGCAGGACCCGCTCGGCGGCTTCGAACAGCCGCCGCCGCACGTCCGCGATGGCCACCCCTGTCGGCACCGTCCACGCCCCTTTCCTCGCCGACTCACATACTGGACGAGTGGGCGCCCGCCCACTAGAGTGGGCACATGCCCACTCTACCTTCGGAACCCCACCGGGCCCGGCAGATGGCCGAGTCGTTCGGCACGGACACCGAACGCTACGACCGGACGCGCCCCCGCTATCCCGACGCCCTGGTGCGGGCGATCGTCGACGCCTCCCCCGGACCGGACGTCCTCGACGTCGGCTGCGGCACCGGCATCGGGGCCCGCCAGTTCGCGGCGTCCGGCTGCCGGGTCCTCGGCGTCGAACCCGACGCGCGGATGGCCGGCTTCGCGCGGTCGCGCGGGCTCGACGTCGAGGTCGCGACGTTCGAGGACTGGGACCCCGCCGGACGCGCGTTCGACGCGGTCGTCGCCGCGACGGCCTGGCACTGGGTGGACCCCCGCGCCGGGGCCGCGAAGGCGGCGCGCGTCCTGCGCCCGGGCGGGCGGTTCGCGGTGTTCTGGAACGTGTTCGAGCTGCCGCCCGCGGTGGCCTCGGCGACCGCCGACGCCTGCCGGCGGGTGATGCCCGATTCCCCGATCGACTTCCACGCCGTCACGAGGGGCGGCCTGGACGGCTACCGGCCGCTGTTCGAGAAGGCCGCCGACGCCCTCCGCGAGGCCGACGGCCTCGGCGACGTCGAACAGTGGTCCTTCGACTGGGAACGCCGCTACACGCGCGACGAGTGGCTCGACCAGATCCCCACCCAGGGCGCCTTCACCCGCCTCCCGCCGGACGCCCTGGCGCGGGTGCTCGACGCCGTGGGCGCCGCGATCGACACGATGGGCGGCGCCTTCACCCTCCGCTACGCGGCCCCCGTCCTGACCGCGACCCGCACCCCCTGACCCGCGACCCGCACCCCCGACCGACGACCCGCACCGCCGACCCGCGACCCGCACCGCCGACCCGCGACCCGCACCGCCGACCCGCGCCCGGAACCGGCCGCGCCCAGGCCTGGGACGTCACGGGTCTCCCCGCCCCGGCCGCGTCCCGACCGCCGGGTCCCGTCTCACCGCGCCCGGAACCGGCCGCGCCCCGGATCGGCGGGGGCCGGTCCGGGGCGTGTGGGCGGGTCAGCGGCGGCGGGGGCGGGGGCGGGCGGCGCGGACGAGGAGGAGGCCCGAGGCGAGGACCGCGGCGGCCGTCGCGCCGTGGACTCCGAAGGCCGTGGCCGCCGAGCCGTCGTGCCGCAGGATCGTCAGCATGTCCCCCGCCGGGATCGTCGCGAACGCGAGCATCACCCAGCCGAGCGCTTCGCGCTTCCCCCGGGCCAGCAGCGCGAGCACGGCCAGGCCGGTGCCGAGGTCGCGCACGCCCTTGATGTTCAGCCAGGCGGCGTCCTCCCCGGCCGGCCACGCCGGGAGGCCGAAGCCCGACGCGGTCGCCACCGGGTCGAGGAGGTAGCTCAGGCCGACGTAGGCGATGCCGATGCCGGTGAGCGCGGCGAGGGCGGTGCCGACGCGGGACGTCCGGACGTCCGCGCGGAGGCGCCGCATCCGGGACGCGTGGTGCCGCGCGCCGAAGCGCCGCCAGATCACGCGGGCCGGTGCGGGCAGCCCGGCGAGGAACTCGGCGCGCTCCGCGGGCGTCGCGTCCTCCAGGACGACGCCGAGAAGGGTGAGGATCTTCGTCTTCGGGGTGTGCCGCGCGAAGTGCTCGCCCTGCGCGTCCCACTCGGCCCGCGTCAGGTGGCGTTCGGCGATCGGCAGCAGGTTCGCCTCCTCGTCGTCCAGGTGCTCGACGAGGACGGCGCGGTGCTCGGCGAGCGCGTCCGCGAGGGCGTCGCGGGCGGACGCGTCCGCCGTGCGGACCCACGGGCCGGCGAGTTCCCGCAGCCGCGCGATCGACGCGGCGACCTTCTCGTGCTGGGCCTCCATCCGCAGCACGACGTCGGCGTCGAGGTCCACCCGCGACAGCAGCAGCGGCCAGATCAGCTCGTCCTCGCCGTGGTGGTGGTTGTCGAGCCCGATCAGGTAGTCCGCGAGGTGCGCGGCGAGGACGCGGGCGCGGCGGCGGTCGCCGGGACGGGTCGCGGCGACCAGCTCGGCCAGCAGGCGCGACTCGCGGCGCATCCCGCGGTGGATGACGACCATCGAGTGGGTGAACGGGGCGGCGGCGGTGCTCGTGTCGGTGTTCATGGGGACGAGCCTGCGGAGGACGCCTTGGAACCCGCTTGGAACGCCGCTTGGAACGGCCCCGCGGGCACGGCATACGATCTGTCGGTAATGATCCGGATTCGGGTGTTCGGCGGGTTCGACGCCGAGGTCGGCGGCGTCCCGGTGGCGCTCGGCGGGCCCCGGCAGCGGGCCGTGCTCGCGCTGCTGGTCGCGGCGCGGGGGCGGGTCGTGCCGGTCGACCGCATGATCGACGACCTGTGGCACGGCGAGCCCCCGGCGCGGGCCGTCACGTCCCTGCAGGCGTACGTGTCGAATCTGCGGCGGGCCCTGGAGCCGGACCGCGCGCCGCGCACCCCGGCGCGGGTGCTCGTGTCGGTCCCGCCCGGCTACGCGCTGCGCCTCCCGGACGACGCCGTGGACGCGTGGCGGTTCGGCGCGCTCGTCCGGGAACCCGGTCGCGCGGCGGAGGCCCTCGCGCTGTGGCGGGGCGCGGCGTTCGCGGAGTTCGCCGACGAGGAGTGGGCGCGCGCCGAGATCCACCGCCTGGACGAGCTGCGGCTCGCCGCGCGGGAACGGCACGTCGCGGACGTCCTGCGCGCGGGCGACGCCGCCGGGGCGGTGCCCGAGGCGGAGCTGCTCACCCGCGAGGAGCCGCTCCGCGAGGAGGGGTGGCGGCTGCTGGCGCTGGCGCTGCACGGCGCGGGCCGCCGGGCCGGCGCCCTCGCGGTTCTCCGGGAGGCACGCGCGACGCTCGCCGCCGAGCTCGGCCTCGACCCCGGTCCCGCGCTCGCCGATCTGGAGACCGCGATCCTGCGGGGCCGCGACCTCGGCGTCCCCGCGCCCCCGCCCGCGCCCGTCGCCCGTCCGGCGCCCGCGCCGGAGCCGGAGCCGTTCCTCGGCCGCGACGACGAGCTGGCCGCGCTGACCGGGCTCGCGGAGCGCGGCGGGCTGCGGGTCGCGCTCGTCACCGGCGAGGCCGGGCTGGGCAAGACGGCGCTGCTGACCCGGCTCGCGGACGTCCTCGAACGGCGCGGGCGGCTCGTCGTGACCGGCCGCTGCCCGGAGAGCGACGGCGCGCCCCCGGCCTGGGCGTGGACGGAGGCGCTCACCGCGCTCGCCCGGCACGTCCCGCCGCCCGCCGAGGCCGCGCCGCTGCGCGGGGGCGCGCCCGCCGCGCCGCCCGCCACCGCGACCGGGCGGTTCCGCCTGCACCGGGCCGTGTGGGAGTGGCTCGACCAGGCGGCCCGGCGGCGCCCCCTGGCCGTCATGCTGGACGACCTGCACTGGGCCGACGCCGAGACGCTCGCGCTGCTCGGCGCCGCCGCCGCGGACGCGCCGCTGCTCGTCGTCGCCGCGTTCCGCGCCGAGGAGACCGGCGCGCGCCTCACCGAGACGCTGGCCGTCCTCGCCCGCCGCTCCCCGCTGCGGCTGCCGCTGCGCGGGCTGCCCGAACCGGAGGTGGCCCGGCTCGTCGCCGCCGAGGTGTCCGCGGACGTGGACGCCGCCACGGTCCGGGCGCTCGCCGAACGCACCGGCGGCAACCCGTTCTACGTGCGGGAGAGCGCGCGGCTGCTCGGCGGCGAGGGCGCGCTCGTGGCGACCTCGCAGGTCCCCGAGGGGGTGCGGGACGTGCTGCGCCGCCGCCTCGCCCGGCTGCCCGAGCCCGCCGTCGCCGTGCTGCGCCTCGCCGCGCTCGCGGGCGCCGAGGCCGACGTGGACGCGCTCGTCCTCGCCGCCGACACCGGCGAGGACGCGGTCCTGGACGCGCTCGACGCGGGGGTCGTCGCCGGGCTGCTCACCGAGCCCGCGCCGGGCCGCGTCCGGTTCGCGCACGCGCTCGTCCGGGACACCATGATCGCCGACCTCAGCGCGCTGCGCCGCGCCCGGATGCACGCCCGGCTCGGCGCGGCCCTCGAACGGCTCGCCCCCGACGACGCGCCCGCGCTCGCCCGCCACTTCCACCACGCCGCGTCCGCCGCGACCGCGGGCAGGGCCGTCGCGTACGGGGTCCGGGCCGCCGACCGCGCCGAGCGCCGCTACGCGCACGACACGGCCGTGGAGCTGCTCACCCGCGCGCTGGAGTCGTTCGAGCGCCTCCCCGACCGGGACGACGCCGCCCGCATCGACCTCCTCGGCCGGCTGCTGCGCGCGCAGACCCGCGCGGGCGCCCTGCAGGACGCCCGCGCCACCCGTGCCCGCGCCGTCGACCTCGCCAAACGCGCCGGGCGCGACGACCTGCTGCGCGCCGCCTTCACCGCCTGGACCGACCCCGTCCCGTGGATGCCGCACCCCTACGGCGCCGTCGACGAGCGCCTGACCGCGCTGCTGACCCGCCTCCTCGACCGCGACGGCCTCCCCCCGGACGTCCGGTGCCGCCTGCTGAACGCCCGCGCCGCCGAACGGACCGGCGTCGGCGACCCGCGCGCCCGCGCCGACGCCGAGGAGGCCGCCGCGATCGCCCGCGACGTGGACGACCCCCGGCAGCGCGTGTTCGCGCTGTACGCGCTCATGAGCGAGTTCGGCGCCGGCGACCTCGCCGCCTGGACGGCGTGCGTCCGCGAGCTGCACGCCCTCGGCACCGAGCACGACATGCCCGCCGCGCTCTGGTCGAGCCTGTACAACCGCGCCGCGATCGCCGTCCGGGAACAGCGCCCCGCCGACGCGCGCCGCCACATCGCCGACGCCGACGCGCTGGCCCGCCGGTACCGGATGCCCGGTGCCGGGGCCGTCACCGCCGTCGCGGGCGCCGCGCTCGCGCACGCCGCCGGACGCCTCGACGACGCCGAACGCCGGTACGCCGCGGCCACCGCGACGATGGCCGGACAGGGCTCCCCGCACGGCGAGGGCATCGCGTTCCTCGCCCGCGCGGCCCTCGCCGTGTCCCGCGGAACCCTGCACGAGTTCGCGGCCGAGGCACCGCACGTCCCGTCCGAGCTGCTCCCGATCGTCGCCGACGTCCTCGCCGCCGCGCACGCCGCCGCCGGGAACCCCGACGAGGCGCGGCGGCTGCACCGGCTCGCGACGTCCGTCCATCCCGGGTACTTCTTCACGACGTTCACCACGTTCCGGGCGCGCACGGCGATCGCCCTGGGCGACGAGGAGGAGGCCGAAGAGCTCTACGACCTCCTCCTCCCGCACCGGGACGCCCCGCCCGCCGGCATCGAGAGCCTGTCGATCGCGATGGCCCCGCCCGCCCGCACCCTGGGCGAACTCGCGCGCCTCCTCGACCGCGACCCGACCCCCCATTTCACCCGCGCCGCCGAGATCACCGCCCTCTGGACCACCCCCGACACCCACGCGCCCTGAGAGTCGGGCCGGACGGCCGCATGGCGGACGCTCACGGGTTTCGCACGGAGTCCGGGCGCGGGAGGCTGTCCGGCGTGGAGCGGACGGAATCGGTGCGGGTGGGCGACACCGTCTCGGGGACGAACTCGGCCCAGGGCGTCCGGGTGGGTTCGTGCCGGGCGACGCCGTCGGGTCGTCGTCCGGGAGGTGGACCGCGCGCGGCGGCGGGTGCGGCTCGGGCTCGGTTGAGCAGCGTTACCTCCGAGGTAATCGAGGTGGTGAGCGGGGGGTGGGAGGGTCGGGGGCATGGAACGCGCACTGGAAGTCACGGCGGGCGGGCGTGTGGTGTGGGGGGCGCTCGCGCTGGCCGCGCCGGGGCTCAATCTGAAGCTGGCGGGCATCGGTGACCGGGACACCCCCGAGCTGCGGTACCTGATCCGGGTGTTCGGCAGCCGGGCGCTCGCGCTCGGCCTCGGCTACCTGCTCAGCGACGCCGAGGCGCGGCGCCGGTGGCGGCGGCTGTGCCTGGTGGTGGACGTCTGCGACACCGCGGCCGGGGCCGTCCACGTGGTCCGCGGGGACGTGCCGCGGGCGACCGCGGCGGGGCTGGCGGCGATCACCGGCGCCTACGCGGCGACGGGCGTGCTGGCGCTGCGCGCGGAGCGGCGCGACGCGGAGGGCTGACCGCCGGGCGCGTCACCGACCCGCAATTCACGCGCCGCTGCGCGTCCACTTCGTCGCCCCGGGTGATACCGGCGGTGCCGCTACCGTCGCGGGGACGTACCGCGGGGGTGACGCGATGGCCGAGGGCAGTGTCAGGTGGTTCGACGACGAGCAGGGCTACGGTTTCGTCGTGCCCGACGACGGCGGACCGGACGTGCGCGTCCGGTCCGCCGTCGTGCGGAACGGGGGCGGGCCCCTCGAGGACGGTGCGCGGGTGCGGTTCACCGCCGCGGGCGGCGAGGCCGTCGAGGTCGAGCGGGTGGGGGCGCCGGAGGCCGCGCCGTCGCGGGCCGTCCGCGTCGCGACCGGCGCGCTCGTGGTGCTGACGCTGGCGTGCGCGGTGACGTTCGTCGTCCTGGCGGTCCAGGGCAGCGGGCTGTCGGCGCTCTTCCTGGTCACCCTCGTCGGGGTGGGGTTCGCGCTCGGACGGCTCGACGTCGTCTGAACGCGCGCGGGCGGCGGCCTCGCTCACCCTCAGGACCGGAGGCCGTCCCCGTTCGCGTCGGCGGGGGCGGCCGCCGCCGTGCCGTCAGGCCCGCGGCTCGCCGGACGTCCAGTCCCATTCGGCGATCGTGGCGCGCAGCAGCCGGGCGGCGGCGGACAGGCGGGCGCCGGCGCCCCAGTACAGGGTGAGCGCGCGGCGGCAGTCGGGGTCGTCGACGGCGATCCAGGCGGCGGGCGGCTGGAAGGCGGCGCGCCGCGCGATGCCGGGGACCAGGCCGATGCCGAGGCCGGCGCTGATCAGCTCGGCGATCGCGCCGGGCTCGTCGCCCTCGCAGACGATCCGCGGCGTGAGGTCGCGCGCGGCGAAGAGCCGGTCGAGGAGCCGGCGCTGCCAGTGCCCCTTGCGGGCGGTGATGAACGGTTCGCCCGCGAGTTCCGGGACGGTCACCGAGGCGCGTTCCGCGAGGGGGTGGCCGAGCGGCGCGGCGACCCACACCGGCTCGTCGAGCAGCCGGGCCGAGGCGAGGCCGTCCGCAAGGACCGGCTGCGAGGCGACGCAGAGGTCGACCTCCTGGGCGCGCAGCGCGCGGGCCATCTCCCCCGCGGGCGTCTGCCGCAGCTCGACCTCGATGGACGGGTGCGCCCGCTTGAACGCCGCCAGCGGTGCGGTGAAGGTCAGGAAGGTCTCCGACGCGAGCCGCACGGTGCCGAACCCGTCGCCGGCGGCCTCGGCGACGGCCCGCCGCCCCGCGTCGAGCTCCCCGAGCGCGCGTTCGGCGTGCTCGCGGAAGAGCCGCCCGGCGTCGTTCAGCCGGAGCCGGCCCGCCCGGTCGAACAGCGGCGTGCCGAGCTCGGCCTCCAGCCGGGCGATGGTGCGGCTCAGCGACGGCTGGGCGACGCGCAGCTCGTCGGCCGCGCGGCTGAGGTGCTCCAGCCGCGCCACGACGAGGAACTGGGCGAGCGTGTTCAGGTCCATGGCCCTCTCCGAGTCCGGCGGCCCGGGCGGTCATGCGGGCGACAGCATAACCACATAGCAATATTGATCTTAGACAGGATAACCGCAGCGCCATAACGTCGGGGGCGTCCCGAACCGAGAACGGAGTGGAGGAGGGCGCCCCGTGGTCACCGCATCCGGCACGTCCCGGCGGGCGGGCCCCGCCGCGTGGACGTTGCGGGCCGTCGTCGGCGCGCACGCGGTCTCGATCTTCGCGCAGCCGGTGTTCGCCGGCGTGTACCTGACCGGCGACTTCGACGGCCTGCGCTGGCACACCGCGGGCGCGAACATCGTGACGTCCATCGGATACGTGCAGGTCGTCGCGGCGATCGTCGTCTGGGTCCGGCTGCGCTCGGCGTGGCCGGCCGCGGCGACGGCGGCCGTGGTGGCGGCCGAGACCGTGCAGTACTTCGCGGGCACGGAGGGCGCGCTGTGGCTGCACCTCCCGCTGGGGGTGGCGACCATCGCGGGACTCGTGCTGCTGTTCGCCGCCGTGTGGCTGCGTCCGCTCGGACGACGGCCGCAGGAGGGGGACGGCGATGACTGAGCGCGCGGACCGGGCGGTCCCGGTGACCCGGCGGCGGCTGCTCGGCATCGGCGGGACGCTCGGGCTGACGGCCGCCGCCGGGCTCACGGCGGGGGCCGCGCTGGCCCGCCGCCCGGCCGTGACCGGCGCCGAACTGCGCAGCGCCGTGCCCCTGCCGCCCGCGTTCCGGACGCCGCTGCCGCTGCCGCGGGTGCTGGCGCCGGACGCCACGTCCGGCGGCGCCGACCGGTACACGATCACGCAGCGCGAGGCGTCCGCGGAGATCCTGCCGGGGGTCCGGACGCCGCTGTGGACGTACGAGGGGACGTTCCCGGGGCCGACGATCGAGTCGCGCCGCGGCAGGCCGGTCGTCGTGACGCACCGCAACGAGCTCCCCGTGCCGACGGTCGTCCACCTGCACGGCGGACGGACCCCGGCGGACTCCGACGGCTACCCGACCGACCTCGTCCTGCCCGCCCGCCACCCGCACACCGGGCACGGCGGGCACGGCATGCACGACCCGCGGGCCGTGATCAGCCGGGGGACGCGGCGGTACACGTTCCCGCTGGACCAGCGGCCCACGCTGCTCTGGTACCACGACCACCGCATGGACTTCACGGCCCCCGCGATCTGGTACGGCCTCGCCGGGCTGCACATCGTGCGGGACGACGCCGAGGAGGCGCTCGGGCTGCCCGCCGGGGCCCGCGAGCTGCCCCTCATGATCGCCGACCGGGCGTTCGACGCCGGCGGGAACCTGGCCTACCCCGCCCTCGATCCCACCCTGAGCGAGCGGCCGGGCGTGCGGGAGCCCTACCTCGCGGGCGTCCTCGGGGACGTGATCCTGGTGAACGGCGCCCCGTGGCCCGTGCACGAGGTCGACGCGGCCCGGTACCGGCTGCGCGTCCTGAACGCCTCGAACGCCCGGCACTACGAGCTCGAAGCCGTCGGCGACGACGGGCGGCGGCTCCCGCTCGTCCAGGTCGGCGCGGACCAGGGGCTGCTCGCGGCGCCGGTGACCCACCGGTCGCTGCCGATCGCGCCCGCCGAACGGTACGACGTGGTCGTCGACTTCGCGGACGTCCCGGTCGGCGGCCGCGTCCGGCTGCGGAACCGGCTCGGCTCCGGCCGCACCCGCGACGTGATGGCCTTCCGCGTCGCGCGCCGGGCCGCCGACGGCAGCCGGGTCCCGCGCGTCCTCGCCGCCGACCTGCCGGAGTGGCGGCGGTCGGACGCCGTCCGGGTGCGCGACTTCTCCTTCCGCGCCGGGCGGATGCGCGGCGGGCACGGCTGGCTGATCGGCGGGCTGCCGTTCGACCCGGCCCGGACGGACGTCACCGCGCGGCTCGGCGACGTGGAGGTGTGGCGGCTGGTCGCGGACGTGCACCATCCCGTCCACCTGCACCTGGTCGGTTTCCGGGTGCTGTCGCGCGGCGGGCGTCCGCCGCTGCCCCACGACGCGGGCCTCAAGGACACGGTGTCGCTGCGGCCGGGCGAGTCGGCGGAGATCATCACCCGGTTCGACGGCCACCGCGGCCGCTACCTGTTCCACTGCCACAACGCCGAGCACGAGGACATGGGGATGATGGCGAACCTCGAGATCGTGTGACGATCTCTCCATGGAGCTCCAGCAGATGCGTTACGTCGTCGCCGTCGCGGAGACGAGCAGCTTCACCCGGGCCGCCGAACGGTGCCTGGTCGTCCAGTCGGCGCTGAGCCATCAGGTCGCGCGGCTGGAGCGGGAGCTCGGCGCGCGGCTGTTCGAGCGCACCAGCCGCCGGGTGCGGCTGACCCCGGCCGGGGAGGCGTTCCTGCCCGCCGCCCGGCAGTGCCTGGAGGCCGCCGATCGCGCGGCGGCCGAGGTCGCCGCGGCCGTCGGGGAGATCCGCGGACGCCTCGCGGTGGGGCTGATCCCGACGGTCGCGGCGGTCGACGTCCCGCGCGCGCTCCGCGACTTCCGCGGCCGGTACCCGCACGTGCGGGTCAGCCTTCGGGTGGGCGCGAGCGAGGAACTCGCCGACCGGGTCCGGGACGGGGCGCTCGACATCGCCTTCCTCGGGCTGCCGACGACCGCGCGGCCGCGGGGCGTCGCCGCCCGGGCGCTGGCCCGCGACCGGCTCGTCGCCGTGGTCGCGCCGGACCATCCCCTCGCGGGCGAACCGGCGGTCGACCTGCGGCGGCTCGCGTCCGAGGTGTTCGTCGACCTGCCCGCCGGGACGGCCGGGCGCGCGCAGTCGGATCTGGCGTTCGCGGCCGCCGGGCTCGACCGCGACGTCGCGTTCGAGGTGACCAGCGCGGACTTCATCGACCGGCTCGTCGGCGAGAACCTCGGCGTGGCGATGCTGCCGTCCGCCTACGCGCCCCGGCTCAGCGGCGTCACCACGATCGAGGTGACGGACGCGCCGGCCCGCGTCGAGTACGCCGTCTGGAGCCGGTTCGGCCGCACCCCGGCCACGTCCGCGTTCCTCACCGCCCTCGGCATCGACGCGGACACCGACGCCGACGGTTAGCCGCACGGGCCGTCCGGGCGCGAACGATCAGCGATCTATCCGCATTTTACTCCAATACCGCAATCAATCGAGCACTCTCGGTTACATCCCCGCATGCGAAGGGTGATCGGCGGCAATTCACGATGTGGGGGCAGGCGTGCGGGAAAGACGGATCCAGATCGGCTGGGCGGAGCTCGGCATCACGGTGACCGCCGAGCTGGACGGGCGCAATCCCGCGCTCGCCGACGCGCTGTGGAACGCGCTGCCGTACCGGAGCCTGCAGGGCCACGCCCTGGTGGCCGGGCACCATCTCTTCCACGTCGCGCCGGTGCACGAACTCCTCCACCTGCCCGCCGAGCAGAAGGTGGACCGCCGCGCCGTCCCGGACGGCACCGTGTTCTGCTCGCGCCTGCAGCACCTCGGCATCAAGTACGGGGAGCTGACCGAGCCGATGCCCGCGACGCCGGTCGGGCGGGTCCTGCCCGCGGACGTGGACGCGCTCGCCGAGGCGGGACGCGCGGTGTGGGACGCGGTGTACTCGTCCAAGCGCCACGTGTTCGCCGAGGTGAGCAGGCTCGGGGAGGCGGGCGAGTGCCGGGTACCGCGGCTGCGGGCCGAGGACCCCACGGTCGACGCCCTGATCGGCAAGGTGCACGCGGAGACCGAGCGCGTCTGGACGCACCCGCCGGAGGAACTGGTCGAGCTGCACGAGGGCCGGATCGCGTCCCGCGCGGGCAGCTACGAGACCGTCCTGACGACGCTGCTGTTCGTCAACGGCGAGACCCGGCCGCTGGGCTACTGCGCCTACGGCGGGCTGGTGCGCGCGGCGGCCGACGGGATGCCGCTGGACTGCCTGCGGCAGATGGCCCGGATCCTCGCCGCGACCCCGGCGGAGTTTCTCGGCTACTGCGGTCTGCAGACGCTGCACCAGTTCACCGAGGGCGCGCTCGACGCCGCCGCCCGGATGGAGCGGCGCACCGACTTCCTCGCCCTCATGTCGCAGATGGCCCTGTACGTCAACTGCCTCGGCGGCTGGAACCTGCAGCTGTTCCCGTGGAGCGTGGGCGGCCACCTGCGCCGGGAGGCGTGCCCGGCATGACCGGCGTCGTGGTCATCGGCGGCGGGGTGATCGGGCTGTCGGTCGCCGCGCACCTCGCCCGGGACGGTGTCGAGACGACGCTGCTGGAGCGCGGCGAACTGGGCTCGGGGGCGTCGCGGGCCACCGCCGACGTGCTGCGCTCCTACTTCGCGGGCGATCCGGACGGCTCCCGCCTCGCCGCCCGCAGCCTGCGCGCCTACGCGGCGTCCGGCGTGCCGATGCGGCGGGTCGGGTACCTCGTCCTGTTCACCGACCCCGGGCAGGTGGCGGCCTTCGAGGCGGAGCTGCCCGCCCAGCGGGACGCGGGCGTCCGCGTGGAGCTGATCGGCGCCGACGAGGCCCGGCGGCGCAACCCGCTGGTCGAGGAGCCCGATCTGCTCGCCGCCGCCTGGTCGCCGGACGCCTTCGTGAGCGACACGGGCCGGATCGTCCGGTGGTTCGCGCAGGAGGCCGAGCGCGCGGGCGCGGTGCTGCGCACGCACTGCGAGGTCACCGCGGTGGACGCCGACGCCGGACGCGTCGAGACCCCGGACGGCCCGGTCACCGCGGGGGCGATCGTGTGCGCGGCCGGGGCGTGGTCCCCGTGGATCACGTCCGCCGCGGGCGTGGACGTCGCCCTCACCGGCGCGGCCGTCCAGGAACTCCTGATCACCGGCCCGATCCCCGGCCTCCCGGAGATCCCGGTGACCCTGCACGCCGCCAGCGGGCTGCTGACCCGCGCCCGCGACGGCGCGCTGCTGATCGGCATGGGCCACCCGGGGACCGACCGCGAGGAGTGGCTCGCGCGGGTGAAGTCGCGGCTCGCCCGTACCTGTCCCGCCGTGGACCCGGCGGACCTGCGGACCGCCATGACCGGACCCAGGGACGCCAGCCCCGACCGGTCCGCGTTCATCGGCCGCCGCCCCGGCACCCCGATGTTCCTGTACGCCACCGGCTTCTCCGGGCACGGGCTGTGCCAGGCGCCCGCCGCCGGGGAGGTCGTCAGCGCCCTCTACCACGGCCGCGACCCGGGCATCGCCCCGGACCGCCTCGCCGCCGCCCGGCTCCGCCCGGACCGGATCGTCATCGACGGACGCATGCGCGACGTGCACGAGCAGAACGAGCGGCTGCGCCGCGCGGGCCCGGTCGTCCCGGTCGAGCTCCCGGGACCGGTGCGCGCGTGGGCCGTCACCCGCAACGACGCCCTGCAGGCGGCGCTCGTCCACCCGGACCTGTCGAAGGAGCTGCGGCACTGGGCCGACTGGGCGGACGGCCGGGTCCCGCGCGACTGGCCGCTGAGCAACATCGTCACCGCCCAGTCCATGATCACCAAGGAGGGCGCCGAGCACCGGCGCCTGCGCGCGCTCGTGAACAAGGCGTTCACCGCGCGGCACGTCGACCGGCTGCGGCCCCGCATCGCCCACCACGCCGCCGCGCTCCTCGACGCGCTGGCCGGGCACGCGCCCGGCCCGGTCGACCTCCGCCTCCACTACGCCTACCCGCTCCCCCGCAACGTCATCTGCGAACTCGTCGGCATGCCCGAGACCTGGCACGCCGACCTGCACAAGCTCACCGACTCGCTGATCCGCGTCACCGACGACGCCGACTACGCGGCGTCCCGCATGGGCACCCTGCGGGAGCTGTTCGCCGAGGTGATCGACCTGCGCCGGCGCGAGCCCGGCGACGACCTGACCAGCGCGCTGATCGCCGTCCGCGACGAGGAGGGCCGCCGCCTCACCGAACGCGAGCTGCACGACATGGTGATGACCCTGTTCATCGCGGGGCACGAGACGACCATCAACCTGATCACGAACGCCGCCCGCGCCCTCCTGGCGCACCCCGGCGAGCTGGCCCGGCTGCGCTCCGGGACGCTCCCGTGGAGCGCGGCCGTCGAGGAGACCCTCCGCTGGGACTCCCCGGTCGCCTACTTCCCGATGCGCTACGCCGTCCGGGACGTCGACCTCGGCGGCGTCCGGATCGGCGCGGGCGACGCGGTCGTGGCCTGCTACGCCGCCGCGGGACGGGACGGCCGCCGCTACGCGGACGCGGACCGCTTCCGGCCGTCCGATCCCCCGGCCGACCACCTGTCGTTCGGGCACGGCGAGCACTTCTGCCTCGGCGCCGCCCTGGCCCGGACGGAGGCGGAGATCGCGCTCGAGTCGCTGTTCACCGCCTTCCCCGACCTCGCGCCCGCCGGTCCGTCCGAGGGGCTGGAACCGCTGGCCACCCCGCTGAGCAACAGCGTCCGGACCCTGCCCGTCATGCTCGGCTCCCCCGCCTGAGGGCGTCCCGGGCGTCCCGTCAGGCGGTGCTCTTGCGGAAGGCGGACAGGCCCGCGATGGCGAAGTCGACGGCGGCCTCGAAGGTCTGGTCGCGGTCGGCCGCGCCGCCCTGCTCGTCCAGCGCCCCGGTCGTCTCCCCGAGGATGAACCCCGACAGGAGGGCGAACAGCGTCTTGCGGGCGTGGACCAGGTCGTCCGCGTCGATGCCGGCGGTGGCGAGGATCCGGTCGAGGGCCCGCCAGATCAGGTGATCGGTTCCGGTCACCTCCGGGTGGGACTGCGCGTAGAGCCAGAGGGACGGATGGCGGCGGGCGCTGCGGCGGCACGCGTGGCCGAGGGCCCGCAGCCGCTCCTGCCAGGGGGCGTCGTCGTCGGCGGGCAGGTCGAGCCGGCCGGCGACCAGTGCGCAGACCCGCTGGAGGAGCGCGGTCTTGCCGTCCACGTGGTGGTAGAGCGACATCGGGTTGACGTCGAGTTCCACGGCCAGCTTGCGCATGGACAGCCCCTCCACCCCGCCCGCGTCGATGAGGCGCAGGGCCGTGGCGGAGATCTCCTCGGGGGTCAGGGGCGCACCCCGGTGCGCGCTCGCAGCCATACACCGTATGGTAACGTCCGCCATACGGCGTATGGCTAAGGAGTTCCCGCATGTCCCCGACCCGGTCCGTCCCCGTCCTGCGGGGAGTGCCCGTCCTCGGCAACGCCCTGCGGCTGTCCGGGGACGTGCCCACGGAGTTCCTCGTGGAGACCGCGGAGGCGCACCCCGAGGGCGTCTACCAGCTCGAGGTCCTCGGCCGGCACCCCCTGTTCGTCTACGACCCCGACCTGGTCGCCGAGGTCTGCGACGAGACGCGGTTCTACAAGAGCGTCGGCCCCCCGCTGGCGATCGTCCGCGATTTCGCCGGGGACGGGCTGTTCACGGTCCCGGGCAACGAGCCGGTGTGGGGCCAGGCGCACCGCATCCTGATGCCCGCCTTCGGCCAGCGCTCCATGAAGGCGTACTTCCCGCAGATGCTCGAGGTCGCCCAGGACCTCATCGCCTCCTGGACCAGGCGGCAGGGCGCCGACCTGCCCGTCTCCGACGACATGACGCGGCTCACCCTGGACACGATCGCGCTCACCGGCTTCGGCTACCGCTTCGACTCCTTCTCCTCCCCGGAGCTGCACCCGTTCCTCCAGGCGATGGGCAACGCCCTGACCGAGGCCATGGTCCGCGCCCGGCAGCCGCAGGTGGTCACCCGGATGCGCGCCAAACGCGAGGACGCCTACCGGGCCGACATCCGCGCCATGCAGGAGCTGGTGGACGACGTCGTCCGGCGGCGCCGCGCCGGCGACCGCGACGGCGCAGGCACGGACCTGCTCGGCCTGATGCTGGACGCCACCGACCCGCGGACCGGCGAGCGGCTGCCCGACGAGAACATCCGCGACCAGGTGCTGACGTTCCTGATCGCCGGGCACGAGACGACCAGCGGGCTGCTGTCCTTCGCCCTGTACAACCTGCTGCGCAACCCGCACGTGCTGGCCCGCGCCTACGCCGAGGTCGACCGCCTCCTCCCGGACGGCGCCCCGCCCACCTACGAGACGATCATGAAGCTGGACGTGATCCCGCGCGTCCTGGACGAGACGCTGCGGCTCTGGTCGCCCATCCCGGGCATCATCCTCAAGCCCTTCGCCGACACCGAGATCGGCGACGGCTACCGGGTGCGCAAGGGCCAGCAGATCTTCCTCCTGCTGCCGGTGCTGCAGCGGCACCCGAAGGCCTGGGACCGTCCGGACGAGTTCGACATCGACCGCTGGCTCCCCGAACGCCGCGCCGGCCACCACCCCGCGGGTTACAAGCCGTTCGGCAACGGCGAACGCGCCTGCATCGGGCGCCAGTTCGCCCTCACCGAGGCGCGGCTGGCCCTGGCGATGGTCCTGCAGCGGTTCGCGATCAGCGACCCGCACGCCTACCGGATGCGGATCAAGCAGACCCTGACCCTCAAACCGGACGGCTTCACCGTCCGCGTCCGGGAACGCCGCCCCCACGAGCGCGCCACCGCCGCCGAACCCGTCACCGCGGAGACGTCCACGGAGGAAAGGGTCGAACCGGTCGCCGCCGGCACCCCCCTCACCGTCGCCTACGGCTCCAACCTCGGCACCTGCGCCGCCATCGCGGAACGGCTGGCCGAGCGCGCCGGACGATCCGGCTGCGCCGTCACCCTCGCCACCCTCGACGAACTGGCCGCCGACCCGCCCCGCGAAGGGGCGCTCGTCGTGGTCGCCGCCAGCTACAACGGCCACGCGCCCGACAACGCCCGGCTCTTCGACGCCCGCGCCGAACTGCCGTCGCTCGAAGGGGTGCGGCTCGCGCTGCTGGGGTGCGGCGACACCCAGTGGCCGACCTACCAGGCCTTCCCCCGGCGCGCCTTCGACAAGCTCACCGGCGCGGGCGCCGTCCCGCTGGTGGAGCGCGGGGAGGCCGACGCGGCCGGCGACTTCGACGGCGGCGTCACCGCGTGGACGACCGCGCTGTGGGCCGCGCTCACCGCCGAGTACGGGACCGCCGCCGCGGTCGAGCCCCGCTACGAGATGGACGTGCTCACCGAGGCCGACGTGCGTCCCGCCGTGATCTCCCCGGCGGCCGTCCCGCTGACCGTGGTCGAGAACCGGGAGCTGACCGGGGACCCGGCCGGCCTGTGGGACTTCTCGCTGGAGCCGCCCCGCCCCGGCGTCCGCTCGATCGTGGCGGCCCTCCCCGAGGGGGTCTCCTACGCGGCGGGCGACCACCTGGCCGTCTTCCCCAAGAACGACCCCGACCAGGTGGAACGGGCCCTGCGCCTGCTGGGCGTTCCCCGGAACCGGGTCGTCCGGCTGCGCGCCCGGGGCGCGACCCACCTGCCGGTGGACACCCCGGTCACGGCCGGGCTGCTGCTGTCGGAGTTCGCCGAACTCCAGGAGCCCGCCACCCGCGCCGACCTGGAGACGTTCGCCGCGCACACCGAGTGCCCGCACACCCGCCGGCAGCTCGCCGCACTCGCCGACGCCTACGCGGACGAGATCCTGGCCAAGCACGTCTGCGTGCTGGACCTGCTGGAACGCTTCCCCGCCGTCACCCTGCCGCTGCCGGTCTTCCTGGAGACGACCGGCCCGATCCGGCCGCGTTACTACTCGATCTCCTCCGCGCCGGCGGCCGACCCCGGCCGGGTCCGGCTCACCGTCGGCCTGGTGGACGGCCCCGCCCGGTCCGGGACGGGCCGGTACCGCGGCACCTGCTCGGGCTACCTGGCGGGCCTGGCCCCCGGCGAGGTGTTCTACGGTCACGTCCGCACTCCCGCGCCCCCGTTCCGGTTGCCCGCGGACCCGTCCGTCCCGCTGATCCTCATCGGCCCCGGCACCGGCATCGCCCCCCTGCGCGGGTTCCTGGACGAACGCGCCCGCACCGGCGCGACCGGCCCGATCGAGCTCTTCACCGGCTGCCGCCACCCCGGCCACGACCGGCTCTACGGCACCGAACTCGACGCCTGGCAGGACGCCGGGCTCGTCCGGGTGCACACCGCCTTCTCCGCCCTGCCCGGCCACCCGATCCGCTTCGTCCAGGAGGCCGTGGCCGCCGAAGCCGACCGGGTATGGGCCCTGCTGGAGGCGGGCGCCCACATCTACGTCTGCGGCGACGGCCTGCGGATGGCCCCGGCCGTCCGCGAGACCCTGGCACGGATCCACACGGACCGGACGGGCGGCGACGGCGCCCGCTGGCTGGACGCCCTGGCCTCCGAAGGCCGCTTCCACCAGGACATCTTCGCCTGACGACCCCGTCAGCCGAACGCGGCGCGGAAGCGTTCGCCCAGGTCGTCGAGGCGGGCGGCGGGCTCGTTGGCGAAGACGAGGCGCACGTACCGGTCGCCGCCCGGGCCCCACCCGGTCATCGGGGTGGCCGCGACCCGGCCCCGGCGGAACAGCCGGTCGGACGCGTCCTCCGGCGACAGCCCCAGCGCGGCGGCGTCCACCAGCAGCGACCAGCCGCCGTGCGGGCGGACGCACGGGTAGCCCGCGAGCCGGTCGAGGACGATCTCGCACCGCTCCCGCCACGTCCGGACGGCCGCGGCGACGTCGGCGTCGGCGTCCGGGGCGGACAGGGCGGCGGCGACGGCCCGCTGCGCGATCCCGACCTGGCACACGACGTTCGCCATGCCGACCAGCGCGACATCGGCCATGATCGGCGCCGGGCCGGTGACCCAGCCGACCCGCCAGCCGATGAGCCGCAGCTCCTTGGACGCCGACCCCACGGTGATCGTCCGGTCGGCGAGGCCGGGGTGGGCGGCCGGGTGGTCCGGGGCCCGCCCGTCGAAGCGGATCCGCTCCATCGCGGCGTCGTACAGCACCCAGCAGCCGTGCGCGTGCACCGCCGGGGCGAGCGCGTCCCAGTGCGTCCCGTCCAGGACGCCGCCGGTGGGCATGGACGGCGCCATCACCAGGACGGCGGCCGTGCGCGGCCCGACGGCGCCCGCGAGCTCCGCCGGGTCGACGCTCCAGCCGTCCGGGCCGGGGACCGACCGCACGTGCCGCGGCACGCCGCCCGCCAGCCGGATCCGGTTGACGAGCCCCGCGTAGACGGGATCGCAGACCACGACCTCGTCGCCGGGCTCGACCGTCGCGAGCAGCACGTTCAGCACGCCGTTGAGGCCGCCCGCCACGCTCACGCACTCGGTGGCCGGGTCGTGGGCGCGTCCGGAGATCCGCCCGACGTGCGCGGCCGCCGCCTCCCGCAGGGACAGGTGCCCCTGGAACGGCAGGTAGCTGTTGGCGTCGTCGTCGTCGATCGCCGCGCGCGTGACGTCCAGCGCCACCCGCGGCGGACGGACGTCGGTGTCGAGGTTCTCCAGCCGGAGCAGCTCGGGGTCGGCGGCGGCGTCGGCCGCGTCCCCCACCCGATCCACGCCGATCCCCGGGATGTGACGCAGCCGCGACACGCTCACGATGCCCTCCCTCTCGCCGCCGTTCCGTAAACAGAACGTTCCGTATGTGGAACACTAGGTCGGCGTCGTGGGCGCGGTCAATCGGCAGGAGGGGCATGGACCCGGCTCGTCAGGTGGGGCGGCGGCTGCGGGATCTGCGCGCCGGCCGGGGGCTGTCGCTGTCGGAGCTGGCCCGGCGGTCCGGGATCGGCAAGGGGACGCTGTCGGAACTGGAGGCGGGCCGCCGCAACCCCACGCTCGAGACCCTGTACGCGCTCACCTCCGCGCTCGGCCTCCCGCTCAGCGCCGTCCTCACCGTCCCGATGAGCGCCCCGATCAGCGGTGACGCGGTCGAAGCCGTCCTCACCGAGCGTTTCGAGGACGACGCGGCGGTCAGCGAGGTGCACCGGATCAGGATCCTCGGCGGGACGGTCCAGGAGTCGGCCGCGCACACCCCGGGGAGCACCGAGCACATCGTCGTCCTGGCGGGCACGGCGCGGGTCGGCGCGTCCTCGGCACCCGTCACCGTGGGGCCGGGCGGGCACGCGCAGTGGCCTGCGGACGTCCCGCACCTGTACGCGGCGCCGGACGAGACCGTGGAGGCGATCCTGGTCGTGCGGTACCCGGTGTTTTAAGGTTCCTCGGCGTCAAGGCCGTGAAATCGCGCCGAAGTCTATACCGGCGGTTCAACGATACGGTCGAAGTGACTTCGTCCCCTCTGCGGAAGGCCGATGGCCATGGCGGATGACGCCGCGACGATCGAACTCACCATGACCGAACTCCGCGAGGTCGCGGGCTACTCGGTGGCGTGCGCCGGCCCCGCCCTGCCGATCTTCGAGCGGGAACGTCCCGGGGACGGACGCCCGCGCGCCGCGCTCGACGCCGCACGGGCGTTCGCGGAGGGGGCGGAACGCACCAAGGTCCTGCGCGACACCGCGTGGGCGGCCCACCGCGCGGCCCAGGACGCCCGCGAGGCGGGGCGGACGGCGGCGAGCGAGGCCGCCCGCGCGGCCCTCGCCGCGGCCAGTGCGGCATACCTGCACCCGCTGGCGAAGGCCACGCAGGTCAAGCACATACTCGGTGCCGCCGCCCACACCGCGCGGGCGCTGGAACTCGCCGCCGGAGACGACCCGACCGTGGGAGCCGAGCACTTAGCGAAGGCGCGGGACCTCGCTCGTCCCGTCCTGGCGGACGTCCTCCGCCGCTACCCGGCGGCGCCACCGGGCGGGGCGCGGCCCGGCGAGCTGATGCGTCGGCTCGACGCGGCACTGCGCTGACCGCCCTCCCGGCGGGTCCATACCGCAAGACCGTCCCCTGAGCAGGCGCACAGACGGATTCGGGGAACTTCGCACGCTCGGCATGTCGAGAATGGGGCGTCGGCTGCGTCCTTGCTGTAGCAGCGGCCACGAGGGCCGCACGACGAGGAAGGAATCACCATGACGGTCCGGATGGACAACGTCCTCATCAACGTCGAGGACCTCGAGGCGGCCATCGCGTTCTTCGCCGAACTCGGACTGGAGGTGGAGGGTCGTGCCCAGGTCGAGGGGGATTGGGCCGGCCGTGTCGTCGGTCTGGAGAACGTGCGCGCCGACATCGTGATGATGCGGGCCCCGGACGGCAGCGGACGGGTCGAGCTGTCGAAGTTCCACACGCCATCGGCGATCGCCGCCGAGCCCCGCAACGCCCCCTCGAACACGCTCGGCATCCGACGCATCATGTTCGCCGTCGACGACCTCGACGACGTCATCGCCCGCCTCCGCCCCCACGGCGCCGAACTCGTCGGCGAGGTCGCGCGGTACGAGGACGTCCACCGGCTCTGCTTCGTCCGCGGCCCCGAAGGCATCATCCTCGGCCTGTCCGAACACCTCGGCTCCTGAGCCCCACCTCGCGCCGGAGCGGAACGTCCGGGACATCCGGGCGGCGGTGGCCCGGCCGATCGTCCCCCGGCCAGGGGCGGGCGGCTGGACACGGTGGACGTGCGCGTCCTCGGGTGCGCGGTGAGCATCAAGCTTGAGACGGCGAACCCGGTCCGCAGCTTCAAGGCTCCCGCGGCACCGAGCCGGCCGTCCTGGACGACCTCCTCCTGGTCGCCGACGACGCCGTCCTGGTGCGCGAGCCGTCGATCATCGACGCCATGCGTCTGCTGTTCGACCACGCGGGCCTCGTGGTCGAGCCGTCCGCCGCGCTCGGCATCGCGGCGATCCTCGAAGACCGCGCCCGCGAAACCGGCTGCCAATACCACCATCAGCAGCCGAGTCCAGCGCACTGTGAGCTACATCGCGCAATCGTAAGTGGCCCTCAGCCCTGCTGCACCGCGTACTGCGCGAGGCCGCGCGTTTGGTCGGGCATCAAGGACTGGACACACAACGCCCCGGCTCATCGAGCCGGGGCATGCGAGGGGGACGGAGTCAGCGCTTCAGGTCGGCCACCAGCGCCGCGAACGCCTCGCGGGGGACGACGACCCTCGGCCCGTCCGGATCCTTGCTGTCACGCACGGCGATGTTTCCGAGGACGTCCGCAACCTCCACGCAGTCACCCCCCTGAGCAGTGCTGTGTTTCGACTTACGCCACACAACGTTGATCACTTCATGTCCTCCATGTAACGCGAGATCATGTCCCGCGAGGCGCTGGCGGGCAAGGCTTCCTGGCCGATCGTTTCCCACCGTATGGCGTAGGAGAGCACCTCGGCAGATGTCGGGACGAGGCGCCCTCCGCCGGGCGCCTCCACGAACGCCACGTCGCAAGCGTCCGTGGTCATGAGCTTGAACGAACCGTCCATCCCCAGGTGGCCGCCCGCAGCGGTGGGCACGATTCGAATCGAAGCATTGGGCAGCATCGACACGTTGAGCAGGTGCTCGAGCTGCGCCCGCATGACCGCCCGGCCTCCGACCGGTACGGCTAGAGCCGGCTCCCACAGCAGCACCCACAAGATCGGCGGCTCTGATCGCCGAAGTATCTCCTGGCGTTGGAGGCGCGCTTCTACGAGCGACTCGATGTTGGGATCTCTACCACCGAGCAGGTTGGCGTGTACATACTCTGGCGTCTGGAGCAATCCGGGCACCCAGGCGAGTTCCCAGATCTTGATCACGCGCGCTCTGGCTTCAATGTCGACATGTTGCCGAAACCACTCAGGATCATGCCCCTTGCTGGCATACCAGACAAGCCGCCGAAAGTGGCCGCCCGTTTCCCAGGTCTGATCGAGAATTACCGCCTGCACCTCGGTCAGCCGGGCCTCGTTGAGCTCCAGCCTGGAAATGGAAGAGCGGCTCACATTGAGCAGCCGGGCGACCGCATGCCCGGACTGACCATGCCGAAGACGATAGAAGCGCAGGTCATGAGCAATCCAGGCCCACATCGAGGACATCGGATCTGGCGATGGAGTGGTCGGCATTGATCATTCTCCGCTTCCCAAGCTTTACCAGGATTCCCACGGAATACCGCCACACTACCGCCGCTGAGCGATTCTTTGTCGTGTTTCCCACAACACGAGAGGCGGGCACGATGACACTCACAACGCCAGCGCCCGAGGTTCCCACGCTGGTTCTGGAAGCGGACGAGCGGGCGCCGTCGGTGGCGCGGAAGTTCGTGGCGGAACAAATGCATGAATGGGGCATACGCGACGACTTCACCGCTCGGCTCGTGGTGTGCGAACTCGTCACCAACGGCTACCGGCACGGGGAGGGGCCGATCGTCGTGCGGGTGTTCCAGGACGAACGGGACGGGCTCGTGGTGATCGAGGTGTGGGACGGGGGTGCGGGACGTCCCGTGGTGCGGCCCCCGAACTACGCGGGGACGTCGGGGCGGGGACTGCTGCTGATGTCCGAACTCGTCCCCGCGTGGGGCGTCCGTGAACTGAACGAGGGCGGCAAGATCACGTGGGCGAAGCTTCCCGCGGAGTGAGCGACGGGCTGCTGCTCGTCTTCCTCCGGCACCTGCTCCCCGAGTGGACGATCACGCGCGACGTCCACGGGGTCTGGCGGGCCACGGGACGGACGCACGTCGCGGCCTCGTCCGTCGAAGGGCTGGTGGAGACGATCCGTGCGGCGGATCCCGGTGGTTGCGCGCGCGCCGTCCGGTGGCTCACCGAACCGTCCGGAAGGTGATGGACACCCGCCGTGCCACGGGCACCGTAGTCGTATCGGTGCCCGTAGTGCTGGACGCGCCGCCGCAGCGTCGACGGCCAGGGTGCGGCGTCGACGGCGGCGACCAACCGACGCTCGACGGGCCCGTCCAGCCATCGGTCCGGCGATAGGTCCCCGCCCGGTCAGCCGAAGGCGGCGCGGCCTCCCGAAAGCACCGTGCGGCCCTCGACCGCGGCCTCGAACAGCACGGCGTCGTCCTGTTCCCACGTCTCGATCGTCAGCTCGTCGCCGGGGAAGACCGGGGCGGCGAAGCGGCCGTCGAGTTCGGTCAGGCCGGCCGGGTGGGCCTCGTGGGCCTCGGCGATGGGCAGCGTGACCGCGGCGAGGGTGCACAGGCCGTGCATGAACGGGCGGGGCATCCCGGCCGCCTTGGCCGCCTCGGGGTCGATGTGCATGTGGTGCCGGTCGCCGAGCAGCCGGTAGAGCGCCGCCTGGTTCGGGGACGTCCGCAGGGTGAGGGTGCGGTCGGGGTCACCGGACGGGCGCCGCCGGGACGACGGGCCCCGTTCGCCGCCGAAGCCGCCCGCGCCGGGCGCGAAGATCGACCAGGTGGCGTCGAAGTACTCGCTCTCGACGACGACCTCGAAGACCGCGGCGCGGCCCTTGTCCCAGACCTCGCCGACGCGGGCCGTCATCGCGACGGTGCCCGCGGACGGCAGCGGCTTGCGGACGCGCAGGCGCTGCGAGCCGTGGACGGCCGTGGTCATGTCGAACGCACCCGCGGGGCCGAGTTCGTCCGGCGCCCACTGCGCGAGGGTCAGCGCGAACGTGGGGAGGACGCGCAGGTCCTTCTCGAACACCAGGTCGAGGGCGCTCGCGGGGGCGCCGACGGAGAGGGCGTAGAGGATCGCGCGGGTCTCGTCGTAGGTCGCCTCGCGGGTGCCGAGGGTCCGGCCGCGCCAGTCGCTCATCCGTCCGCTCCGAGGATCAGGCCGCTGGTCGGGACGCCGGTGCCGGCGGTGACCAGGACGTGGTGGACGTCGCCGGGCTGGTTCGGCGACGTTCCGCGCAGGAGCCGCACGCCTTCGGCGATGCCGTTCATGCCGTGAATGTACGCCTCGCCGAGCTGGCCGCCGTGGGTGTTGACCGGTAGGCGGGAACCGACTTCGAGGTTGCCGTCGGCGATGAAGTCCTTCGCCTCGCCCTTCGCGCAGAAGCCGAGCTCTTCGAGCTGGGGCAGGACGAGCGGCGTGAAATGGTCGTAGAGGATCGCGGCCTGGATGTCGGACGGCGTCAGCTTGCTCTGCGCGTACAACTGGCGGCCCACGAGTCCCATTTCGGGGATGCCGGAGATCTCGGACCGGTAGTAGCTCGTCATCATGTGCTGGTCGTTGCCCGAGCCCTGCGCGGCGCCCCAGATGAGGGCGGGCCGGTGCGGGAGGTCGCGGGCCCGCTGGGCGGACACGACGACGATGGCCTGACCGCCGTCGCTCTCCTGGCAGCAGTCGAGGAGGCGGAGGGGTTCGGCGATCCACCGGGACGCCTGATGGTCCTCGAGGGTGATGGGGCGCTCGTAGAACCAGGCGGCGGGGTTCTTCGCGGCGTGCTTGCGGTCGACGACGGCGACGCGGCCGAAGTCTTCGCTGGTGGCGCCGTACTCGTGCATGTAGCGGCGGGCGAACATCGCGACCCACTGGGCGGGGGTGTTGAGCCCGAACGGGGTCATCCACGAGTACGCGGCGCGGTCGGCGCTGACGTCCATCGGGCGGTCGGCCTGGCCGAGCCCGTAGCGGACGCCGGAGCGTTCGTTGAACGCGCGGTAGCAGACGACGACGTCGGCGACGCCGGTGGCGACGGCCATCGCGGCCTGCTGGACGGTCGCGCAGGCGGCGCCGCCGCCGTGGCCGATGCGGGAGAAGAACTTCAGCTCGCCGATGCCGAGGTTGCGGGCGATGTGGATCTCGGAGCTGGTGTCGGCGGTGAACGTGACCATGCCGTCCACGTCGGACGGCTGGAGGCCGGCGTCGGTGATCGCGGCGAGGACGGCCTCGCAGGCGAGGCGCAGTTCGCTGCGGCCCGACTCCTTGGAGAACTCGGTGGCGCCGATGCCCGCGACGGCGGCGGCTCCGGGCAGCACGCTCATGCCTTCTTCCCTTGCAGTCGGACGACGACCGTGCCGGTCACGTGGGGGCCGAGCGCGTTGACGCCCTTGACGGCGATCTCCACGTCATCGCCGTTCCTGGCGGTGACGGTGCCGGTGAGCCGCATGGTGTCGCCCGGGTAGTTGGGCACGCCGAGGCGGATGCGGATCGCCGTGACCCGGCAGGACGGCCCGGCCCAGGCGGTGACGTAGCGGTCGACGAGCCCGTTCGTCGTGAGGATGTTCATGAAGACGTCCTTCGAGCCGCGTTCGGCGGCGAGGGACGGGTCGTGGTGGACGTCCTGGTAGTCGCGGCTCGCGATGGCGGTCGCGACGATCATCGTGCGGGTGAGCGGGATGTCCAGGGGCGGCAGCTCGTCGCCGACGGACACGTTCACGGCGTCCGATTTCACTGCGTCCGATTTCACAGCGTCCGAATTCACTGCGTCCGATTTCATAGGGCGGCTCCGAGGAGTGCGAGGTCGGCGGAGGCGCCGCCGAGGGTGCCGGAGATCTGCTTGCCCCACAGGAAGTACCGGTGGATCGGGTAGTCGACGTCGACGCCGATGCCGCCGTGCAGGTGCTGGGTGCGGTGCACGACGTTGAGGCCGCCCTCGTCCGACCACCACTTCGCGACGAGCGTGGCCTGGTCGGCGTCCTCGCCCGCGGTGACGAGGGAGATCGCGTGCCAGAGGCAGACGCGGAGGGCGTCGATCTCGATGTAGGAGTCGGCGAGCTGGTGCTGGACTGCCTGGAAGGTGCCGAGCGGGCGGCCGAACTGCTCGCGTCCCGCCAGGTAGTCCGCGGTCATCCGCAGGGCGCCTTCGGCGACGCCGAGCTGGACGGCGGCCAGGGCGATACGGGTCAGCCGCAGCGCGGTGGCGAGGGCGCCGTCGCCGAGGCGTTCCGCCGGGGCGGCGTCGAGGGTGACGGTGCCCGCGACGTCGTGCGTGGTGGTGCGGGTGTTCTCCCAGGCGGCGCCGGGCGCGTCGGTGTCGGCGGCGAACAGCGCGGGGCCGTCCGGTCCGGTCGCGGAGACGAGCATGCGCCGCGCGGCGGACGCCGACGGCACGACGGCCTTCGTGCCCGTGAGCCGCCAGCCGTCCCCGTCCGGGACGGCCCGGCAGGACGGTTCGGACGGCTCGCGCAGCCCGAACTCCTCGAGCGCGAGCGTGTACCGGAGGGTGCCGTCCGCGATCTCCTGCGGGCAGGTGCCGTGCTCGGCGAGGGTGAGGCCCGCGACGAGCGCGGGCCAGAGCGGGACGGGCGCGACCGTGCGGCCCTGCTCCTCGAGGAGGATCGCGAGGCCGGAGACGCCGAGGCCCGCGCCGCCCGCCGACTCGGGGAGCGCGACGCCGAGCAGGCCCGCGGCGGCGAGTTCCTTCCAGAGCGGTTCGTCGACGCCGGTCGTCTCCGCGGCGCGGAGCCGTTCGGGGGTCGTGTGGTCGGTGAGGATCTGCCGGGCCAGGTCCCGGACCGCTTCCAGTTCCTCGCCAAGGGTGAAGTCCATCAGCTCTCCTTCGGGCGGAAGATCGGCAGGGACAGGTCGGGGTCGGCGTCGAGCCAGTCGAGGACGACGGGCATGCCGATCTCGACGTCCTCGGGGGCGACGCCCGTCATGTTCGCGATGAGGCGGGTGCCCTCGGCCAGCTCGATGACGGCGACGACGAGCGGGTAGTCGAACGCGGGGTGCCGCGGGTGGTGGTTGACGGTGAACGTGTAGACGTGCCCGTCGCCGGACGATTCGACGGTGTCCCACTCGAACGAGCCGCACTGCGGGCAGGCGGGTCCGGGCGGGTGCCGGAGGGACTTGCATTCGGCGCACCGCTGGACGACGAGGCGGTGCTCGCGGGCGGCCTCGAACCAGAAGGCGTTGTCGGGGTTGATCGCGGGGCGCGGGCGCAGCGGCTTCGGGGGCTTCTTCTCGGCCGGCCGGAACCGGAGCGTCCGCCACCGCTGCGTCGCGACGACCTCGCCGGACGCGTCCCGGTACGTCTTGACCGTGCTGATGAACCGGCCGGTGCCGAGGGCGGTCGTCTTCTCGGGGGAGATCGACTCGACGCGCTCCTCGACGCCGACGTGGTCGCCGGGCGCGAGCTCGCGGACGAACTCGAAGTCGGAGTCGGTCGCGACGACGGACGTGTAGCCGCCTTCGGCGAGCAGGTCGACGAGGTCGTCGAACGGCGAGCGGGACGCGTCCGGGCGGACGGACGCCGCGTAGCCGCGCATCGTCCACGCCTGGACCATCGAGGCGGGCGCGACGATGCCGTCGCGCCCGGTGGCGCGGGCCGCCTCGTCGTCGAGGTAGATCGGGTTGCCGTCCTCCATGGCCTCCACCCAGTGGCGGATCATGGGGACGTTCACGGGGTCCGGGCCGGGGCGGAGCGGGAGGAGCTCGCGGCCGACGAACGCCTGGAGGCGGGCTTCGTAGTCGTGGGCGGTGTCGTCGTGGGCGGTGTCGTCGTGGGCCATGTCGTCGTGGGCGGTGTCGCTCATGCGCGCTTCCCCCGGGGCAGGCCGAGGCCCTGGACGGCGACCATGTCCCGCAGGACCTCGTTGACGCCGCCGCCGAACGTGTTGACGATGCCCTGCCGGGAGAGCTGCTCGATCTGCCCGTGCAGCACGGCGCCCGGCGATTCGGGACGGATCCGGCCCGCGGCGCCGAGCACGTTCGTGAGCGTGCGTTGGACGTCGATGTGCGTCTCCGTCCCGTACGCCTTCGCCGCCCCGGCCTGCGCGCCGGTGAGGGTGCCGTGCTCCACGGCCATCGTCATCTTCCAGTTCATCAGCCGCATCGCCTCCAGCCTCGCGTGGGTGCGGGCGAGGTCGCGGCGGACCCACGGGACGTCGATGACGCCCTCCTCGCGGGCCCACGCGGCGACGTCCTCCCAGAGGCGGATCATCCGGCCGCCGAGCGCGGCGAGGCCGATGCGCTCGTGGTTGAGCTGGGTGGTGATGAGCCCCCAGCCGCCGTCGACGTCGCCGACGACGGACGAGGCGGGGACGCGCACGCCGTTGTAGTACGTCGCGGTGACGATCATCCCGCCGACGCACTGGATGGGGCTCCACGAGAACCCGTCGGCGTCGGTCGGCACGATCAGGATCGAGATGCCCTTGTGCTTCGGGGCGTCGGGGTTCGTGCGGGCGGCGAGCCACACGTGGTCGGCGGTGTTCGCGCCGCTGGTGAACACCTTGCCGCCGTCGACGACGTACGCGTCGCCGTCGCGGACGGCGCGGGTGCGCAGGGACGCGAGGTCGGTGCCGGCGTCGGGCTCGGTGTAGCCGATCGCGAAGACGACGTCGCCCGCCAGGATGCCGGGGAGGTACTTCTTCTTCTGCTCGTCGGTGCCGAACCGCATCAGGGTGGGGCCGACGGTGTTGACGGTGACGAACGGGAACGGGAGCCCGGCGCGCTGCACCTCGTCGAAGAAGACGTACTGCTCGGCGGTCGAGCGGCCCTGGCCGCCGTACTCGGTCGGCCAGCCGTAGCCGAGCCAGCCGTCGTCGCCGAGCCTCTTGACGATCTCGCGGAACCGGTCGCCGCCGACGCCCTCCTCGCCGGCGCGGCGGCGGACGTCCGGAGGCAGCAGGTTCGCGAAGTACGCGCGGAGTTCGGCCCGCAGTTTCCGATGTTCGGCGGTTTCGCGCAGGTCCATGGCGCTCTCTTTCTCAGGGGAGGAAGCGGCGGCGGCCGTTGGCGACGAACTCCTCGCGCAGTGCCGTCCTGTCGTCGTCGGTCATCGGGGCGTAGGAGGGGGCGCCGCGCCCGGTCCAGCGGTAGACGGGGTCGGTGGTGCGCCAGCCCTCGAGCTGCATCTCCTTCTTGCGCAGCTTCCCGGACCCGGTGGTCGGCAGGGCGTGCGAGACGCGCACGAACCGGGGCGCGCCCTTCGTGCCGAGGTCGTCCTGCGCGGCGAGGAACGCGGCGAAGTCGAGGTCCTCGAACGCGACGCCGTCGGGGATCTCGATCGCGGCCATCACCTGGTCGCCGGAGCGCGGGTCGGGGACGCCGAACGCGACCGCGTCGACGATCTTCGGGTGGCGGCGGACGACGAGCTGGGTGAGCAGCGCGGAGATGTTCTCGGAGTCGACGCGGATCCAGTCGCCGGAGCGGCCGCCGAAGTACAGGAAGCCGTCGCCGTCGACGTAGCCGAGGTCGCCGGTCCAGTACCAGCCGTGCCGGACGCGTTCGGCGTCGGCCTCCGGGTTCTTGTAGTAGCCCTCGAACTTCGCGGCGCCGTGCACGTCGACGATCTCGCCGACGGCCTGCTCTGCGTTGAGGACGCGCCCGTGCTCGTCCAGGACGGCCGGGGCGCACGTCTCGCGGGTCTCCGGGTTGACGATGCGGACGCCGTCGTGGGCGGGCCTGCCCAACGCGGCCGGCGGGGTGCCGGGCACCCGCTTGATCATCCCGGCGCCCTCGCTGGAGCCGTAGCCCTCGACGAGGCGGGCGCCGAAGCGGCGGTGGAACTCGGCCTTGTCCTCGGGGGACGCCTCGGTGCCGAACCCGTGCGTGAGCGTGTTGTCCGCGTCGTCCGGCTTCTCCGGGGTCGCGAGGACGTAGCCGATGGCCTTGCCGACGTAGGTGAAGAACGTCGCGCCGTAGAACCGGACGTCCGGGAGGAAGCCGGACGCGGAGAACTTCGGCGTCAGGCACACGCACCCCCCGGCGGCGAGCGTCGGCGCCCAGAGCGCCATGAGCGCGTTGCCGTGGAACAGCGGCATCGGGCAGTACGAGATCTCGTCGCGCCCGACGTCGTACTTGGCGGCGTTGTCGCGGCCGAGTTCGGCGAGCCGCCCCTGCGAGCAGCGGGCCGCCTTGGACGCCCCCGTGGTCCCGGACGTGAACAGCAGGAGCATCTGGGTGGCCGGGGTGACGGACGGGTCCGCCTCGGGCTCGCACGCGTGCGCCGCGACCCGGGACGCGTACGCGTCGTCGTCGACCAGGAGGAACCGGTCGCGGGGGACGCCGATGTCGAGGCCGTCGAGCAGCTTCGCGCCCGACGCGTCGGTCACGACGAGTTGCAGGTCGGTGTGCCGGACCTCCCGCTCCAGGTAGGAGCCGGTGCGGGTCGGGTTGACGCCGACGATGGTGGCGCCGCTCAGCGCGGCGGCCCCGAGCCACAGGACGTACTCGGGCACGTTGTCGAGCAGGACGCCGATGTGGAACGGGCGGTCGTCCAGGCGCAGCGAGCGGGCGAGCGCCGCGCGGGCCGCGCCGTCCCGGACCACCTCGTCCCACGTCCACGTCCGGTCGCGGCTGCGCAGGCCGGGGCGGTCGTCGCCCAGCCGCGCGAGCAGCAGCCCGGCGATCGTCTCGGTGCGCCCCGCGACCTCGGGCGGCGTCCCCTCAGACACGCGCGCTCCCCCAGGCGGGCTCGGTGGACAGGACGCAGTGGGTGCCGCCGTAGATCGCGGTCATGCACTTGTTGCAGTGGATGCACAGCGACTCGGTCGCGGGCTCCTCCTTGATCCGGTTGATCAGGTCGGGTTCGCGGAGCAGCGCGCGGGCCATCGCGACGAACTCGAAGCCCTCCGCCATGGCGACGTCCATGGACGCCTTGTCCGTGACCCCGCCGAGCAGGATCATCGGCAGCTTCACGGCGGCGCGGATCTGCCGGGCGTCCTTGAGGAGGTACAGGTCCTCGTAGGGGTAGGACTTCAGGAAGTGCTTCCCGACGAGCTTGATGCCGAGCTTCGTCGGCTGCTTCATGACCGACGCGAACTCGTGCAGCGGCGCGTCGCCCTTGAACAGGTACATCGGGTTCAGCAGGGAACTGCCGGCGGTCATCTGGAGGGCGTCGACCGAGCCGTCCTCCTCCAGCCAGCGCGCCACCCGGATGGCCTCGTCGAGCCAGAACCCGCCGGGCACGCCGTCGTCCATGTTCAGCTTCGCGGTGATCGCGATGCGGTCGCCGACGGCGTCGCGGACGGCGCGGCCGATGTCGCGCGCGAGCCGGGCGCGGTTCTCGAGCGAGCCGCCGTACTCGTCCTTGCGGTGGTTCACCTTCGGGCTGAGGAACGCGCTGGTCAGGTAGTTGTGCCCCATGTGGATCTCGACGGAGTCGAACCCGGCCTCGATCGCCTTCTTGCCCGCGTGGCCGTGCGCCTTCACGATCCGGTCCAGGTCCGCGCGGGTGGCGGCCTTGGCGACGGTCTGGGTCGTCATGTGGAAGTGGCGGCTCGGCGCGAGCGCGGGCAGCCGGTTGCTCTTGGGGTTGGCGACCGGCCCGGCGTGGCCGATCTGCGCCTGGACGGCCGCGCCTTCGGCGTGCACGGCGTCGGTCAGCCTGCGCAGGCCCGGCAGCGCCTCGTCCCGCCAGTGGATCTGCCGCCGGTCGGTGCGGCCCTCCGGCGCGACCGCGCAGTACGCGACCGTCGTCATCCCGACGCCGCCCCGGGCGTGCCGCACATGGAAGTCGATCAGCGCGTCGGTGACCTGGCCGTCCTTGGTGAGGCCCTCGTAGGTCGCGGCCTTCACGATGCGGTTGCGGAGCGTGACGGGTCCCAGCTTCCCGGGGGCGAGCACGTCGGGAACTTGCGATGTCATCAGATCCTCCGTCACCACGTGATGCAACTGGCTCGAACGTAATGAGCGGGATGCCCGGACGGTCCGGGCATCCCGCTCACTGGGAGCGACGGGCGCCGCCGCGCGGCCTCGCCGGGTCAGCCCTTGAGGGCGGCGGCGAGCTGGTCGGCGCGGGCCTGCGACTCGACGAGCTGGCGCAGCAGCCACAGCCGCAGGACGCGCGCGAGCGCGGCGGCGACGTACAGCGCGGCGCCGAGGACGGTCACGCCCACGAAACCGGTCGCCATGATGTGCAGCGACCCGACGTTGCGGATGTCGTCCTGCGCGAGCGAGATGTTGTAACAGACGAACGCGCCGACCACCCCGGTGATCATCAGCAGCGCGCCGGCGATGCGCAGCGCGCCGTCGTGGCGGGACCGGTCGGTCCTCAGCCGCTCGTCCGCCACGTCCTTCTTGAACTGCTCGCGTCGTTCCTCGGTGAGCATGGTTCCGTCAACCTCCCAGGTAGTCGCTGGACAGCCGGTCTTCGATGTCGGCGGGCGCGCCGGCCGCGACGACCCGCCCGTGGAGCATGAGCGCGGCGGTGTCGGCGATCGGCAGCACCGCGCGGGCGAACTGCTCGGCGACCAGCACCGACAGGCCGCCCTCGACCAGTTCGGCGACCGTCTCGTACATCCGCGAGACGATCATGGGCGCGAGGCCCATGGACAGCTCGTCGAGCAGCAGCACCGCCGGTTCGGTGCCGAGGGCGCGCGACAGCGCGAGCATCTGCTGCTCGCCGCCGGACATGGACCCGGCGAGCTGGTCGCGCCGCTTCGCCAGGATCGGGAAGCGGGCGAACGCCTTCTCCTCGACGTCCTCGCGGCGGGCGCCCGTCCCGGTGGCGGCCCACAGGTTCTCCCGGACGGTCAGGTTCGGGAAGACGCCACGGCCTTCCGGGATCGAGCAGACGCCGAGCCGCGCCGCCCGCTGCGCGGTGACGCCGTTCATCTTCCGGCCCGCGAACCGCAGCTCCCCCCGGGTCGGCGCGTGCAGGCCGCCGCACACGCGCATGGTGGTGGACTTCCCGCCGCCGTTGGGGCCGAGCAGCGCGAGCAGCGAGCCCGGGCGGAGCGCCAGGTCCACCCCGTGCAGGACCTCGATGGCGCCGTAGGCGGCGTGGACGCCGCGCAGTTCGAGCAGCGGCTCGGTCACGCTGCTTCCTCCGTCCCGATGTAGGCGGCGATGACCTCGGGCGACTCCTTGATCTCGGCCGGGGTGCCGGACGCGATCAGGGCACCGTAGTCGAGGACGTGGATCGTCGAGCACAGCTTCATCACGAGCGGCAGGTCGTGCTCGACGAGGCAGATCGCGAGCCCCTCGGCGGCGAGGCCGGTGAGCATCTCCGCGAACGCCTCGGTCTCCTGTTCCGTCTGCCCGGACGCGGGCTCGTCCAGCAGCAGGACGCGCGGGGACGTCATCAGCGCGCGCGCCACCTCGACCACGCGGGCCCGGCCGATCGGGATGTCCGACACGTCCCGGCCGGCGATGTCGGTCAGGCCGGTGCGTTCCAGGATGCGGTCGGTCTCCGCTTCGAGGTCGAACCGCCCGCGGCGTCCGCTGCCGCGCCGGATGTCCCCGGCGACGCGCACGTTGTCGCGCACGGACAGCGACAGGAACAGCTCGAGCCGCTGGAACGTGCGCGCCATGCCGCGCCGCGCGCGCTTCGCCGGGGGCAGTTCGGTGATGTCGGCGCCGTCCAGCAGCACCTGACCGGACGCCGGCTTCTGCAGGCCCGTGACGGTGTTGAACAACGTCGTCTTTCCCGCGCCGTTCGGGCCGATCAGCCCGGTGATCCGCCCTTCGGCGACGGTGAGGCCGACGTCGTCCACGGCGGTGTTGCCGCCGAACCGGACGGTGACGCCCCGTGTTTCGAGCAGCGGTGCTTCACGCGGTGACACCGGCGCCTCCCTTCAACGTTCCGGCGGTGACCGGCAGCCCGAGTTCCTGGTCCAGGCGCGCGCGCAGGTCGTCGGTGTAGGGCTCGTCCACGCCGAGCAGTTCGAGCGGCGTCCCCCGCTTGCGTCCCTCCTCCAGGTACGCGCGGCCGACGACCGGCAGGAGCATGACCACGCAGAGGGCGATGAGCGAGAACGTCCACGAACCGATCACGCCGGTCACGGCGAGGACGTACAGGACGGCCCCGAACGCGGCCGCCCCGTAGAGGAGCGGCTTCGCGCCGCGCATCGCCCGGTAGCCCTCGACGACGTCGTGGACGACCCCGCTGGGGTTCCGGCCGACGCCCATCCCGACCAGCGCCGTCAGCACCATGACGAGATGGCCGAGCGCGGTGAAGATGTCCGCGGGCCCCTCGTGCTCGAGCGCGAGGTCGCCGAACGTCCCCACCAGCACGGCGCCGCCGACGCCCGCCATCAGCCCGCCGAACAGGGCGCCGCTGATGTAGCCGATGCCCGCGACGACGACGAGCATCAGCAGGCTGAGGCTCACGGTGAAGGCGAAGTTCTCCTGCGCGACGGTGCCGGTCGCGGCCGACATCAGGATGCCGCCGAGCCCCGCGATCGCCGCGGAGATCATGAAGACGCCGAGCTTGAGCCGGACGAGGTTCTGCCCGAGCATCGCCGTCGCCGCCGGGCTGTCCTTCATCGCCGCGAGCCGCCGCCCGTACCCGCCGGCGCGCAGGGCCGCGAGGCCGAGCGCGATCAGCGCGAACAGGACGGTCGCCGTCATCAGGAACGTGGTGCCGTCCCGCAGGTCGACCGGGCCGAGCCTCGGCGGCGGGACGACGAGGGAACCGCCGGGGAACAGCGTGAACTTCACCCCGAACAGCTCGTGCTGCGTGGTGTCGCGCAGCACCATGTTCGACAGGAACACCCCGAACGCCATCGTCGCCAGCGCCAGGTACAGGCCGCGCAGGCGCAGCGCCGGGAGGGCGATCAGCCCGCCGACGACGGCCGCGGCGAGCACGCCCAGCAGCACGCCCTCCACCCCGAGCCGCGCCGCGAGGCCGCTGCCCCGCACCCCGACGTGGAACGCCACGATCGTGGCGACCGCCCCGAACGCCAGCGGCGCGAGGTTCAGCTCGCCCGCGTAGCCGGTGAGGACGGTCAGCGACAGCGCGATGATCGCGAACGACATGCCGAGCGCGAGCGTCGAGACCCCGCCGTCCGACAGCAGCAGGCTGTAGAGGTAGACGACCGCGACCAGCACGGCGCCCCACACCGCCGCCGAGCGCACCGTCGGCGGGCGGTACCGCTCCCGGGTCCGGACGGCCGCGCCCCGCAGCCGGTCCTGCGGCAGCACGACCAGCACGACGAACAGCAGGATCATCGGCAGCGACACCCGCAGGTTGCCCGCGAACGTCCCGGCGGACGGCAGGTACGCGAGGACGTAGTTGGCCGCGAGGCCGAGGACGATCGCGCCCGCGAACGTCCGGGGGATGCTGCGCAGCCGCCCGAACATCGCCGCCGCGAACGCGTCGATCACCAGCAGGGTCAGCATGTTCGCGTCCAGGCCGCCGCCGCTGATCGGGACGATCAGGACGCCCGCGAGGACGGCCAGCGTGGACCCGAGGGCCCACGCGAGCATCGCCGCGCGTTCGGGGTCGTGCCCGTTGAGCCGCACGAGGTCGGGGTCGTCGACGGACGCGCGCATCACCACGCCCGTCCGGCTGCGGGTGAACAGGAGCCGCAGCCCGACCGCGATCGCCACGGCCGCGGCCAGGCACACGATCTCGTGCCAGCGGACCACCACCCCGGCGACGGTGATCTTGGCGCCGCCGCCGAAGAACATGTCGACGGTGTACGCCTCGTCCGGGTTCCACGCCCACTGGGCGAGATAGACCGTTCCAAGGAGCACCGCCACCGTCACGATGATCTTCGTGACCTCGGCGGTGCCGCGCAGCCCCTTCATGATCACCGCGTGCAGCGCGGCGCCCATCGCCGGGCCGACCACCCCCACCACGACGACCAGCGCGAGCCAGACCGGCCAGCCCCACCGGCTGGTGAACTGCCAGTAGAGGAACGTTCCGAACATCGCTTGCGCGCCGTGGGCGAAGTTGAAGATGCCCGAGGTGTTGTAGGTGAGGACGAGCCCCGAGGCCGCGATGAAGTACACCGCGCCCAGGACGAGCCCCAGGATCGTGTACGTCAGGAACGTCGTCATGCGCGCGTCCCTCCCGTGGGTCGTGCCCCGCGCGCGCACCGGGCAAGGGTGCGCCTCACGAGGTCTGCGGCTTGATGACGTCGTCCGTCAGGAACTTCGTGGAGATCCGGTCGTCGTTCAGCTCGGTGCCCCACGTCTTGGCGTCGGTCTCCACCACGTAGTCGTCGCCGCAGGAGAACTCGCCGGTCTCCTTCGGGAATGCCTGCTCCCACTCGTCGCCGGTCAGCTTCACGACCAGCGCGCAGCTCGCGGGCTTGTTGGCGCCCGGGTCGGTCGGGGCGTGCAGGCCGCCGCCCGTCCACTCGTGCACCTTCGACAGCTCGTTGACCATGCACTGCCGGGTCAGGTCGGACCCGCACTCGTCGGCGGCCGTCGCCCACAGCAGGAACGACGACGTCGCCTGCATGCCCAGCAGCGCGATCTTGCCGTTCTTCGCCTTGACGATGTCCATGTACTGCTCGACCGCGGGCACCTCGCCGGCGTTCTCGAACGGCTGGAAGATCATGCCCGCGTGCAGGCCGTCCCCCGCGCCCGAGCCCTTGTTCCACTCGGAGACCTTGGTGCTGTACCAGGTCGCCTCCATCAGGTACTTCGGCTCGGCGCCCGCCCGCTTCACCGACTCCAGCAGGCTGAACTGGCCCGGGTCGGGGCTGTCGGACGACCACAGGTACCCGGCGCCGCACTCCTTGATCTTCTGCGCGAACGGCATGTAGCCGCTCTCGCCCGCGTCGTTCAGCCGGACGCCGCACTCCAGCGGCTCCACGCCGATCTGCTTCATCGCCGACTTGACCTTGTTCGTCCCGGTCGTCACCGCGGGCGACGTCGACAGCAGCACGTCCGTCTCGTCCTCGAAGTCCGGCCACATCTCCTGCGCGATGCGCAGCGCCCCGATGTTCATCCGGTCCACCGGGTACGGGACGGCCTCGAACTTCATCGGGCCCATCGCCGCGTTCGGGCCCACCGTGAACCCGGCGACCGTCGGCAGCTTGCACGCCACCCGGTACTGCTCGGCGGCGTCGTCCATCGCGAAGCCCTGCCCGACGAGCATGAAGTCCTGCTCGCAGGACTCCTGCATCACCTTCGCGGCGTGCATGTAGGCGCCGTCGTACTGGTTGCCCTTGATCTTGCGGCCGTTGATGCCGCCCTGCTCGTTGCACCAGTCGATCAGCGCGGAGACGGCGTCGCCCATCTCCTTCGACAGGCCCGGCGCGGACGCGAAGCCCCGGTCGTCGCCGTAGCCGATCGTGATGGCGTCGTCGGTGACGCCCTGGTCCGTGGCGCCCTTCGCGTCGCCCGGCCCGCAGGGCGACGGCAGCGTCCCGAACTTCTCGGCGGACGCGGCGGCCTGCCCGCCGGCGTCCGCGCCGCCCTGGATCAGCGCGGTCCCGGACCGCTCACTGGTACAGGACGCCACCAGCGCCACGGCGAGGGCACCCGCCGCGAGGCGTCCGATCTTGTCGACCTTCATCCGGTCGGTCTCCTTTGGAGTGGGTGGGGGTGGTGATGGCGGGGGGCGAAGTCGTGCGCCCGGCGGCGCCGCCGGGATCAGCCGAAGAACGCCTGGCCGCCGTCCAGCGGGATCGTCGCGCCGGTCAGGTAGCGCAGGCCGGGCTGGACGAGCGCCAGCACCGCCCGGCCGATGTCCTGCTCGCAGTCGCCGATGTAGCCGAGCGGGATCGTCTTGCGGAACTCCTCGGCGGCCTCGGGGAACGCGTCGGCCCACCCCTTCAGGCCGGGCGAGAGGGCGTGCGGCGCGATCGAGTTCGCGCGGATGCCGTCCGGGCCCCACTCGGCCGCGGCCGTCCTGGTCAGCGAGCGGAGCGCCTGCTTGGCCGCCGCGTACGCGCCGTACGTCGACGGGTCCCAGCGGACCATCGCCGACGTCACGAGGTTGACGATGCTGCCGCCGCCGCGCGCCTTCATGTGCGGGTGGCACGCCTTCATGAACGCGAACGCCGCGAACGGGCCGGTGCGGAAGCCCTTCTGGAAGTCGGCGTCGCTCATCTCGAGCAGCGGCCCGAACTTCCCCGAGTAGGCGTTGTTGACCAGGATGTCGACGCCGCCGAGCTTCTCCGCGATCGCGTCGACCAGGCCGGGGACGGCGTCGAGGTCGGCGACGTCGCAGGCGAACGGCTCGGCGCGCGCGCCGCGTTCCCGCACGAGCCCGCACGTCGTCTCCAGCTTGGCCGCCGTCCGTCCGAGCACCGCGATCGCGGCGCCCTCGGACGCGAGTGCCAAGGCGATGCCCTGCCCCACGCCCTGCCCGGCGCCCGTCACGATCGCGACCTTGTCGTCGAGGGTTCCCATGCTGCGCTCCCGCGGTTCGATGACCCTGGTGGTGCCTGCGCCGGTCCGATGCGTTGACCAGGCGACTCGCGGTCCCGGCGAGCCGCGGCCCTGGTAGCGGCCATCGTGATGTGACGCGGCCCACGCGGTCCCCCCAGTCCCGCTCACCGGGAACCGCGTTCGCGCCCGCCCCGACGCGCCGGTCCCGCTCAGCGGAATGGCCTGGTGCCTCCGCCCGGGCGGATGAGAATCTTCGGCCACGCGAGCGAGGAGGACCCATGACGACGGCGATGGAGATCGTGCAGCGGCTGACCGGCCCCGGCGGCGAGTTCGAGCTCCGCGAGGAGGAGGTGCTGGGCTCCCGGCTGCCGGTCTTCACCGGACGGGCCCGCCACCTCGGCGCCGTCCTCGCCGCGTCCGCCGCGTTCGGCGACCGGGACTACATCGTCACCGCGACCCGCCGGATCTCGTTCGCCGAGCACGCGGCGCGGGCCGCGTCCCTCGCGAAGGCGCTGCGGGACGACCACGGCGTGCGGCCCGGCGACCGCGTCGCGATCAACGCCGCGAACTCCCCCGAGTGGATCCTCGCGTTCTGGGGCGTGCTCGCCGCGGGCGGCATCGTCGTCGCCTACAACGCCTGGTGGACGCCCGCCGAGATCGAGTACGCGCTCGGCCACACCGAGCCGGTCCTGGTCATCGCCGACGCCGAGCGCGCCGCCCGGACGACCGGGGCGCGGGTGCTGACCGTCGAGGACGACGTCCCCGCGCTGGCCGCCCGGTACCCGGACGCGACCCCCGAGACGCTGGGCGTGCCGGAACCCGCCGAGGACGACCCGGCGGTCATCCTCTACACGAGCGGGACGTCGGGCCGCCCGAAGGGCGCCGTGCACACGCACCGCAACCTCACGTCGGTGATCGAGTACCACCGGTTCAACGACGCGCTGATGCGCGCGATGGGCGCCCCCGGCGACCCCGCCGACCGCCGCTACCTGCTCGTCCTCCCGCTGTTCCACATCGCGAGCCTGCACAACCTGGCCGTCCCGCGGCTGGCCACCGGCTCCGCGGTGATCATGCACGAGGGGCGGTTCGACGTGGACGCCGTCCTCGGGCTGATCGAGCGCGAGCGGGTGACGAACTGGGGCGCGGTGCCGACGATGGCGCACCGGATCGTCGAGCACGGCGCCGCGACGAAGTACGACCTGTCGTCGCTGACCGCGTTCTCGCTGGCCACGGCCCCGTCGTCGCCCGCGTTCAAGGACCGGCTGCGGGCGGTGTTCCCGCCGGCGAAGGACGCGCTGGTCGACAGCTACGGGCTCACCGAGTCGTGCACCGGCGTCTCCATCGCGACGCCCGCCGACCTCGCCGAGGCCCCCGGGACGCTCGGCCGTCCGGTCATCGGCGTCCGGCTGGAGATCCGCGACCCGGACGGCAACGCGCTGCCGGAGGGCGTCGAGGGCGAGGTGTGCGTCCGCAGCGCCTACAACATGCTCGGCTACTGGAAGGACCGGGCGGCCACCGACCAGGCGATCCGCGCGGACCGGTGGCTGCACACCGGCGACATCGGGATGCTGGAGGACGGGCGGCTGCGGCTCACCACCCGCCGCTCCGACCTGATCCTGCGCGGCGGCGAGAACGTGTACCCGGCGGAGATCGAGAACGTCCTCGCCGAGTACCCGGGCGTGCGCGAGTGCGTCGTCCTGGGCGTCCCGCACGCCGACCTCGGCCAGGAGGTCATGGCCGTGGTCGTCTTCGCGGAGCGGGTCCCGGCGCAGGACGAGATCGCGGCGTTCGCCCGCGAGCGGCTCGCCTACTTCAAGGTGCCGTCGCGGTGGCGCCTCACGACCGAGCCGCTGCCCCGGAACGCGACGGGCAAGGTCGTCCGCCGCGAGGTCGAGACGTCCGGCTGACCCCGGCGGTCAGCGGGCGTAGCGGGCGGGGGGCTCTCCGACCGCCGCGGTGAAGTCGCGGACCAGGTGCGCCTGGTCGTAGTAGCCCAGCTCACCGGCCAGGGCGGCCCAGTCGACCGGGTCGCCCCGGTCCGCGCGCGTCGCGGCCTCGTGCAGGCGCGCCCGCCGCAGCACCCACTTCGGGCTCGCCCCCACGTACTCGGCGAAGAGCCGCTGGAGCGTCCGGGGCGAGACGTGCAGCAGTTCGGCGGCCTGCCCGACGCGGAACACGGCCGGGGACGCGGTGAGCCTCTCGACCATCTCGGCGACCTCGGCGGCGACCGGGTCGGGTTCGGGCAGCCGGGGCAGCAGGAACTCCCCGGCCAGCTTCGCCATGAGGTCGGTGTCGGTCGTGCCCAGGATCTCGCGGTTCGCGGCGCCGACCTCGGGGCCGAAGAACTCCGCGGCCGGGAACCGGCCGTCTGCCAGCTCGCTCACCGGCCGCCCGGCGAACGGCCGGAAGCACCCCGGCCGGAACTTCACGCCGAGGACCTGCCCCTCCCCCTCCAGGCGGCGGACGAACAGGTCGCGGTCGACGCCGTAGACGAGCGGCTCCGGGTCCTCGAACACCAGGTGGACGCTCGGATGCGACAGCACCTTCGTGTCGTGGGGCTCCGGGGTGCGCCACCGGACGTGCCAGTAGTGCTCCACGACCTCCCGCAGGCCCGCGCCGGGCGGCCGCCGCCGCAGATCGACGATGGACGCCTGCTTGTGCGGGTACAGCACGCCCCGCCCGAACTCGCCCATGTGCCCAGGATATTGGCGGTTTTCTCCAAGAGGCGGCCGCCCGCCCGCACATACGGTCGAACACATGAACGACAAGGACACCGAGCGCTTCCACGCGTACATGAAGGAGTGCGCGGCCGAGGCCGCGCGCGTCGCGCGGGCCGTCGCCGCCGCCGGCCCGGACCGGCTCGGCGACCCGACCCCGTGCGCCGACTACGACCTGCGGGCCCTGGTGAACCACTGGGTGCTCTACACCTCCCACGGCCTGGAGCACCGGGCGCTGCGCGAGCCGCTCCCCGAGGAGCTGACCCGGCGGGACTTCACCGCCGGCACGGCCTGGGCCGAGGAGTACGCCGCGCAGCTCGACCGCGCCGTCGCGGCCTGGGCGGACCCGGCCGTCTGGGAGGGCGACGTGGACTTCGGGGGCGGTTCCGCGCCCGCCGTCGACGTCGCGTCCATGGTCGTCAAGGAGATGGCCGTGCACGGGTGGGACGCCGCCCGCGGCATCGGGGCGGAGATCGTCCTGTCGCCCGAGGCCGGGGAGTTCGTCCTCGGCGTGGTCGAGGAGCACGGCGAGATCTACCGCGAGTACGGCGGGTTCGCCGACCCGGTCGCGGTGCCCGCGGACGCGTCCGCGTTCGAGCGCGCGCTCGGCGCGTCCGGCCGGGACCCGCGCTGGAGCGCCGGGCGGCGGGCGGGGCCTGGGGGTCAGCAGGGGCCGGAGGGTCAGCGAGGCCGGGGGGTCAGCGGGCGAGGTCGCGGCGGGTGAAGCGCCACGCGCCCGCCGCCATGACCAGCAGCGTCACCCCGGCGAGGACGGCCGCGTCCACCGGCTGGAAGCCGTTCCGCAGCGGCTCCCCGCCGATGTAGTAGTGGAACGGCGTCAGGTACCGGAGCCAGTCCGCGCCGATCTGCGGGGCGAACCCGTTGATCGCGTAGGCGGCGACGCCGATGCCCGCCGTGATGCCGAAGACCGGTGCCCGGCCCTTGCCCGTGGCGGCGCCGATGCCGGTGGCGAGGCCGCCGAACAGCAGCGTGAGCAGGGCCAGGTTGACGGCCTGCGCCGCGAACTCGCCCGCGCTCACCGAGCCCAGGTCGGCGCTCGTCCGGACCGCCAGCAGCCCGGCGAGGACGGCCGCCGCGATCACGACCGCGCCCGCGGCGAGCGCCGCGAACCGCTGGAGCAGCAGCCGGGTCCGGCCGACCGGGTGCGCGAGCAGCAGGTCGAGGTGCCCGCTCTCCTCGTCGGCGGAGATCATCCGGGCGCCGGTCGCGGCGCCGTAGAACATCGCGAGCAGCGGGACGAGCAGGCCGAACACCGGGCCCTGCAGGTATCCGGCGGCCGATGTCGTGTCCTCGAAGCCGAACCCGCTCATCGCGTCCGGCACCGAGGCGGCGGTGTCCGCCGTCATCTGCGGGTAGAACGCCGCGTACATCATCGCGAGCAGACCCGTGACCAGCGCCCACACGGCGAAGATCCGCCGGTTGTCGTAGAGGGTCTTGGAGAAGATCGAGCGGCTGAACGCGTCGGCCATGGTGGTCATCGTCGTCGTGCCTTTCAGGCCGCGGGGGCGGCTTCGCCCCGCGTGTAGTAGGTGTGGAAGAGCTCCTCGAGGTCCTGCGAGTCGGCGCGCAGGCCGACGACCGTGTGCCGGGCCGCCGCCTTGACGAGCGCGTCCGGCGAACCGTCGACGTCGCAGGTGAGGACCGTCCCGTCCACCTGGAGGCCGGTGACGCCGGGCAGCGCGAACTCCTCGGCGGGCACCGGGTCGGCGAACGTGATCCGGACCCGCAGGTACGAGCGGGCGCGCAGGTCGGCGACCGTGTCGAGGGCGACGAGGCGGCCCTCGCGGATGATCGCGACGCGGTCGGCGACGGCCTCGACCTCGCTCATCACGTGGCTCGACATGAACACCGTGCGGCCGTCCGCGCGGGCCTCGGCGACCATCTCGAGGAACGTCTGCTGCACCAGCGGGTCGAGGCCGGACGTGGGCTCGTCCAGGATCAGCAGCTCGGGGTCGTGCATGAACGCCTGGATCAGGCCGACCTTCTGCCGGTTGCCCTTCGACAGGCTCTTCACGCGGGCGCCGAGGTCGAGGCCGAGGCGGTCGGCGAGGCCGGTGATCCGCGCTGCGGGGACGCCGCCGCGCAGGTTGCCGAGGAAGGTCAGGCACTCGCCGGCCTTCTGCCTGCCGTCCACGACGAAGTCGCCCGCCAGGTAGCCGGTGCGGCGGTGCAGCTCGACGGCGTCCGCGCGCGGGTCGAGGCCGAGCACCCGCGCCGTCCCGGACGTCGGGCGGATCAGGTCCAGCAGCAGGCGGATGGTCGTCGACTTTCCCGCGCCGTTCGGGCCGAGATAGCCGAAGACCTCCCCCGCGCCGACCCGCAGGGTCAGCCCGTCCAGGCCGCGCCGGGTGCCGTAGGTCTTGGTCAGCCGGTCGATGTCGATCACCGTGTCCATGCCGTAGACGGTAGCATTATTTTCAGAGATTTCTGAAGACTCAGAGGTGTTAAGGTTTCGTATACACCGAGCAGAAGGGGGACGACCTTGGCGGACACCACGGAGGCGGCGGAACGGCTCGCCCTGGTCCTGACGCAGGGCGGCCTGCAGAAGTCGACCGCGCGGGTGCTGGCCGCGTTCATGTTCGCCGACAGCGACAGCGTCACCGCGGGCGAGCTCGCCGACCGGCTCGGCATCAGCTCCGGCTCGGTGTCCGGCGCCGTCAAGATGCTGTCGACCGTCGGGCTGATCGAGCGCGCACCGGCCCCCGGCAGCCGCCGCGAGCACTACCGCATGCGCGAGGGCGCCTGGGCGACCCTCATGTCGTCCCAGAACGGCATGGTGCAGGCCATGCTCGAGGCCGCCGACCGCGGCATCGAGGCCGCCGGCGAGGACACCCCCGCCGCGCGCCGCCTGCACGAGATGCGCGACTTCTACGGCTACATGTTCCGCGAACTGCCCGCGCTCATCGACCGCTGGCGCGCCGAACGCGACGTCTGACACCGGCCGCGCGGCACCGCCCCCGGGGAGCCAGACCGGATCCGGTACCCGCGCGGGACGACCGTCCGCACCGGGTGTTCCTAGCGTGATGATCTCCCGAACGACAGGAGACACCATGCTGCGCAGGACGATCGCCGCGACCGCCCTCGCCGGGCTGGCGGCGGCCGGAACCGCGGTGCCCGCCGCGGCCGGCGAGGACCGCCCCCGGCTCCGGCGGCTGCTGCACACGCTCACCACCGACGACGGGGCGCCCGGCGCGCTCGCCGCGATCCGGGACCGGCACGGACGGACGGTGCTCACCAGCGGCGTCGCGGACGTGCGGACCGGCGCCCCGATGCCGCGCCGCGCCCACTGGCGGATCGGCAGCGTCACCAAGTCGTTCACCGCGACCACCGTGCTGCTGCTCGTCGAGGACGGGCGCGTCGACCTCGACGCGCCCGTCGAGCGGTACCTGCCCGGACTGGTGCGCGGCAACGGCAACGACGGGCGGGACATCACCGTCCGGCAGCTGCTCCAGCACACCAGCGGCCTGCCGGACTTCCTCGAGCACCTCGGCATCGGCCGCGTCGTCGAGAACCCCCTCGAACAGCACGACCGCGCCGACCTGCTCGCCCTCGCGCTCGCCCACCCGCCGGAGTTCGCGCCCGGCACCGGCTGGTCCTACTCCAACACCGGCTACCTCCTCGCCGGGCTCATCGTCGAGGCCGTCACCGGCGACCCGCTCGCCGACGTGGTCGAACGGCGCGTCCTCGAGCCGCTGCGGCTGGACGGCACCCGCGCCCCCGGCGACGCGACCGGCCTGCCGCGGCCGCACCCCCGCGGGTACGTCCGCATGGACGGCGCGCTGCTCGACCGGACGCGGCTGAACACCTCCCCCGCGTGGGCGGGCGGCGACCTGGTGTCCGACGCGTCCGACCTCGACCGGTTCTACGCCGCGCTGCTCGGCGGCCGGGTGCTGCGGCCCGAGACGCTGCGCGAGATGAAGCGGACGACCGAGGTCAGCCCGGACTACGGCCTCGGCCTGCGGCGTTTCCCGAGGTCGTGCGGCGCGGCCGGCTGGGGGCACGCCGGCGACATCATCGGCTTCAGCACCGTCACCGGCGCGACCGGCGACGGCCGCACCGCGACCGTCATGGTGAACGTCAAACCGGGCCTGAGCGACGCCGGGGAGCAGCGCGTCAAGGACGCCTTCGACGCGGCCCTCTGCGACGACTAGCGGGCGGTCTCGACGTCGTGCAGGACGCCGAGGGCGTCGGGGACGAGGACGGCCGCCGAGAAGTGGACGCCGACCAGGTACGAGCTGATCGCGCGGTCGTCGACGCCCTTGAACCGGACCGACAGCCCCGGCTCGCGCTCGTCCGGGATGCCGGTCTTGTGGAGGCCGATGACGCCCTGGTCGTCCTCACCGGTGCGCATCGCGATGATCGAGCTGACCCCGGTGCGGCTCACCGGGATCTTGTCGCACGGCAGCAGCGGCACGTTCCGCCAGGCCGTCGCCCGGACGCCGTCCACCTCGGTCTGCGCCGGGTAGACGCCCCGGCGGGTGCACTCGCGCAGGAACGCGGCGATGCCCTTCGGGTGCGCGAGCAGCACCCGCGTCCCGCGCCGCCGCGCGAGCAGGTCGTCCAGGTCGGCGGGCGACGGCGGGCCGCCGCGGGTGGTGAGGCGCTGCCGCGGGTCGGCGTTGTGCAGGAGGCCGAAGTCGCGGTTGTTGACCATCTCGTGCTCCTGGCGTTCCCGCAGCGCCTCGATCGTCAGCCGGAGCTGCTGCTCCACCTGGTCCATCGGCCTGCTGTAGAGGTCGTCCACGCGGGTGTGCACCCGCAGCACCGTCTGCGCCAGGCTCAGCGGATACTCGCGCGGCTCCGCCTCGTACTCGACGAACGTGCCCGGCAGCCGCGCCTCCCCCGCGTGCCCGGACGCGACCTCGACGGACGCCTCACCGCGCTTGTTCACCTTCGGCGGCCCCGACTCCCGGAACCGCGCGAGCTGCTCCTGCAACGCCGCCGAGTTCCGCGTCACCTCCGCGAACGCCTCCCGGGTCAGCGACAGCACCGTGCAGCCCGTCGCCGCCTTCGCGGTCGCGCCCCACACGGCGTCCTCGTCGGTGAGGGCCTCGGCGCCGAAGTACTCCCCGCCGGCCAGCGCGCCCAGCCGCGCGGGCGTCCCGTACGCGCCGTCCCCCAGCCGGACGACCTTCCCGTGCACGATCAGGTGCACCCGGTCGGCCGGGCGCCCCGCCTCCGCGATCACGTCACCGGCCGCGTACTCCGCCTGCACGCACCGTCCCGCGAGCACCTCCAGCACCCGCGCGTCCGCGAACCCGCGCAGCGGCGCCAGCTCGGCGAGCTCCGACGGGATCACCCGGACCTGCGCGCCCGTGTTGACGAACGTCACCCGCCCGTCCGCCACCTGGTACGCGAGCCGCCGGTTCACCCGGTACGTCCCGCCCGACACCTGCACCCACGGCAGGACCCGCAGCAGCCACCGGGACGAGACGCCCTGCATCTGCGGGCGCGTCTTGGTGGTCGTCGCGAGGTTCCGCGCGGCGTCCGTCCCCAGGCTGAGCCGCGTGTCGGGTGCACCGTTCGTCATCGGTCGCCTTCCGTCGCATCACCATGTGCCACGGAGAAGCTACGCTGCGCGTTCGCGGGGGCTCTATGGCCGACCGGCGCGGGCAGGCGCACCCGCGGGACACCCACATGTCACCGCGGGGACGGCCGTCAGGCGGACGCGGCGTCCGAGCACGGCACCTCCACGGCCGCGACCGATTCCGCACCCGGCTCGCGGGCCGGCTCGGCGGTCGGTTCGCGGGCCGGTTCGCGGGCCTCGGCGCCGGCCCGGTCGGGGGCCGGTTCCGGGGCCCCGGCGCGGCGAGCGCGGCGGCGGAACAGGAGCACCGCGGCGGCGAGGGCCGCCGCCAGGCCGAACAGGACCCAGGCGCCCCATCCGAGGAGTTGCTCCAGGCGGGACGCGGAGGCGCCCGCGAACGCGCCGAGGCTGACGAACACCCCCGACCACAGCAGCGACCCGGCGAGCGACGCGAGCAGGAACCGGCGGTACGGGACCTTCGCGACCCCGGCCGCGGCGGGCGTGAGCGTCCGCACCACCGGGACGAGCCGGGTGACGAACACGGCGGCGGCGCCGTACCGGCGGAGGGCCGCCGTCGACCGGTCCCAGTGCCGGACGCCGAGCCGCCGCACCGCGCGCGTCTCCCGCATCCGCTCGCCGTGCGATCGTCCGAGCCAGTAGCCGACGTGATCGCCCGCCGTCACGCCCAGCGCGACGACGAGCAGCATCACCGGGTAGCGGGCCGGGTCGGCGGCCGCGGCGCCGAGGATCAGGACGGCCGTCTCCCCCGGGACGACCGACCCGAGCCCCAGGCCGGACTCGGCGAACGCCAGCACCCCCGCCACCGCCAGCAGCAGCGGAAAGGGCAGGTCGCTCAGCCCCCGCACCCACTCGGTGATCCATTCCATTCGTCCCATCGTCCGCGAAGTCCGGCTTGCCGGAATCGGCCGGGAAGACGATGTTCCGCCTCGGCCGGAAGGCGGACCGCCCCCTCCCCGCCCCCGACCAAAGGCGGGGTTGCGGGTCTCCGGCACCACCCTCCAGAACTACGCCCCGGACTCCGGCACGCCCGCCCCGGCCACGGCACGGCGCAGCCGTCCTGCGGCCGGACGGTTCAGGTGCGAGGCGGTCGGGGTTCCTCGGCCGCGCGGGACAGAAGGAGGGGGCCGAGGACGCGCGTCGCGGGACCGATGCGGCCGCCGGGGCCGGGGCGCTGGTCGGTGTTGTCCACGGTGAGCGGCTCCCCGCAGTGGAAGCAGGCGAGCACGGGCGTGGCGTCGTGCCCGCAGTCGCGGTGGCGGACGCGCGCGGGCGGGCCCGCCTCGCCCGCGTACCAGCGGTCGCCCCAGTTCATCAGCGCGAGCAGGACCGGGTAGAGCTCCTTGCCCTTCTCGGTCGGCCGGTAGTGCGCGCGGGGCGGGTGGTCCTGGTACTGCTCGCGGGTCAGGACGTCCTCCTCGACGAGGCGCGCGAGCCGTGCGGCGAGGACCTTGCGGGAGATGCCGAGGTCGCGGGCGAGGTCGTCGAACCGGGTGATCCCGAGCAGGACGTCGCGCATGATCAGCGCGGTCCAGGCGTCCCCGAACAGGTCGGTCGCGCGGGCGATCGAGCAGGCGGCGTCGGACAGCGGGGTGCGGGTCATGCCCCGCAGGCTACCCGAAGTTCCTTGAGGGAACTCAGTGGGTATCCTGAGGGAACTCACGATGGAGAGGACGCCCGGCATGGGAACCGCACCGCTCATCGAACTCGACTCGACCCGCCCCGGCGCCGTCGACGGGCGCCGCCTGCGCGCCGTCGCCTTCCAGGACGTGCGCATGGCCTACCTCGCGGAGCACAGGCTCGCGCGGGGCCGCGCGCTCGTCCTCGGCGGCGGCACCGGGGAACTGCCGCACGGCATGGCGCGCGCCGGCATGGACGTGACGGCGCTCGACCCGTCCCCGGCCGCGACCCGCATCGCCGAGGCCGCCGCCGGGGACCTGGCCGTCGTGCACCGCACCGCGCGCGCCGAGGACTCCGACGTACCGCCCGCGTCCTTCGACCTCGTGTACGCGGCCGACACCTTCGAGATCACCGGCGACCTCGACCGCGTCGTCGAACTGGCCGCCCGCGCCCTGCGGCCCGGCGGCGCGCTCGCGTACGACACCGTCAACCGGACCGTCCCGGCGAAGCTCGTCTACCTCGGCGCCTTCCAGCGCCTCCCGTGGACCCGCATCATGCCGCCCGGCCGCTACGCGAGCGCCCGGCTGCGGCGCCCGTCCGACGTCGCCGCCGTCCTGTCCCGGCACGGCCTGCACCCCGAGGACGTCTGCGGCTTCAAGCCCGCGAGCGCGATCGGCCTCGTGAAGACCGTGCTGTCCCGCCGCCGCGGCGCCATCGGGGACGCCGAGGTCGCGGCGATGGCCGGGTTCGTCCTGGATCCGGACGGCCCCCCGGTCGTCACCTACCTCGGCCACGCCCGCAAGCCCGCCTGACCGTCACCGGCGGCGCCCGAGCGCCTTGGCGCGCCCGTGCGCCCACCCCGCGAGCAGGACCCCGGCGAGGGTCGCGACGAGGCGGGCGCGTCCGTGGCCGCCCGCCCCCTCAACGGGCGCGACGTTCTCGGCCGTCCCGGGCCCCGCCTCGGACGGGCCGGGCGCCGCCGCTACGAGCTGCGGTGGCGGGCGTGTTCGGCGGCGCCGTTCCCCGTGATGAGCCACAGGGTGGTGAGGTCGTCGATGAGGGTGTCGAGGGGCACGTCGAGGGTGCCGTTGACCCAGGCGAGGATGGTCTCGGCGGTGCCTCCGACGACGAACGGGGGCGCGACGCGGGCGAGGCTGTCGACCGCGAGTTCGACGCCGTGGATGGTGCGGGCGTGATCGACGAGGATCCGGGTCAGGCCCTGCACGACGGCGGTGCGGTGCCGCAGGACCTCCGGCGGCCCGGCGGTGGCGCCGAACAGGACCCGGGCCTTGCGGGGGTCGTCGGCCAGAGCGTGCACGACGGCGCCGATGCTGGCGCGGGCCTGGTCGCGCAGCGGGCGGTCGGCGGACGCGGCGAAGGCGGTGACGGCGGCGTGGCCGACCTCCTCGGCGATCTGGTCGAGCGCGGCCGAGGCGAGCTCGTCGAGGCTGGTGAAGCTCTCGTAGAAGTAGCGCTTGTTGAGCCCGGCCGCGGTGCACAGGTGGGCGACGGTCGCCGACCGCCATTCACCGGCCGCCATGGAGGTGAGGGCCACGTCGATGAGCCGCAGACGCCGTTCGGTCTTGCGTTCGTCCCCGGACCGCCCCCCGTAGGCGCGCGGCCGAGCCGTCTCGTATGCCACGTGGTCCATGCTCGCATCCGGCGGGCCCGGCCTTGACAGCTCCGGATCCTTATCTGGTACAAAAAAGTACCAGATAAGGACCTGGAGGTTCGCATGACCGCTGGACGTGTCCCCGCCGCCGTGCCCCGCCCGGGCGGCGCGGCCGTGGCGTCGGGTGATCCGCTGCTGGACGAGTTGCGGGGGCTCGCGGCCGACTCGCCGTCCCGTGCCCGCGTCGCGGGATGGGAGTACCTGCGGGAACTGTCGCGCAAGGACGACAGGGCCGCGATCTCCGCGCTGTTCGCCCGCGGCCTTCCCCGGGAGAGATCGACGGGAGGCTGGAAGGGCTCATCGTGGGCCGGTTGTTCGGAGTGCCGGAGGCCGCGCTCGCGAACCCGCTCATAGCGATCAACCCGACCTGGACGGGCAAGACCTTCGACGCGGCGTCCGGGAAGGGCTTCAACCGGCTGGTGCCGCTGGCCCGGTACGCGATGCGGGTGGTCGCCCCCGCCTACGGCGGGCTGCGCAGGGTCGGCGACGCGATGGAGGGGTTCGTTTTCACCTACGCGCCGGGCACCGGACTGATCGAGCCCCGCATCCCCGTCGTGGCGCTGGACTACGGCGTCCCGGAGTACCGCAACCCCAGCGTGCGCACGTTCCCGATCAAACGCACCCGCGACGAGCTCGTCGAGCTGCTGCCGGGCCTGTATCTGGGCCGTGCGCTGCTGACGATGCGCGGCGGCGAGATCCGCACCATCGCCCACTTCGCCCTGCGCGAGCCGGTCGCCGGGCTGCGGGCATGATCGCCCTGGACGGCGCGGTCGTGTGCGTGACCGGCGGCGCCCGGGGGATCGGCCGCGCCACCGCCGCCCTGCTGGCCGCGCGGGGCGCCCGGGTGTGGATCGGTGACGTGGACGCCGCCGCGACCGCCGCGACCGCCGCCGACCTCGGCGTCACCGGCCACCACCTGGACGTCACCGACCCGTCGTCCTTCCGCGCCTTCCTGGACGCCGCCCGGACCGACGGGCCGATCGACATGCTGGTCAACAATGCCGGGATCATGCGGCTGGGGCCCTTCGCCGACCAGGCGCTGGCCGGCCACCACCGCGAGATCGCCGTCAATCTGACCGGGGTCGTCAACGGTGTGCATCTCGTCCTGCCCGCGATGATCGCACGCGGGCGCGGCCATATCGTGAACGTGGCGTCCATGGCGGGCAAGGTGACCACTCCGGGGATCGCGGTCTACTGCGCCACCAAGGTCGCGGTGGTGGCGCTGTCGCGGGCGGTGCGCGCGGAACTGCGCGGTACCGGGGTCACCCTCACCACGATCCTGCCCGCGGCGACCCGGACCGAGCCGACCGCGGGCGTGTCCCTGGATCTGCAGCCGATCCTGACCCCCGAGGACGTCGCCGAAGCGATCGTCGCCAGCGCCCGGCACCGCCGCCGCGAGGTCACCGTGCCGCGCTGGCTCGCCCCCGTCGGCGTGCTGGAGCAGGCCCTCCCCGAACCCGCTCTGGAGACCCTCAAACGGGTCGTCACCCGCCACCGTCCACCCGGTGACCACGACGCGGACCTGCGCAAGCCCTACCTCGACCGCGCCGGGCCCTGACCGGGGACCGCCCGGCCGGGACGGAGGCCGGTTTCCGCCCCCCGATGGAGGACGGCCCGACCGGAACCCGGGCCATCGACGATGCACGCGAACAAGGAGCGGCCATGCCGATGCCGATGACCGACCCCGCCCACATCGACCTCAGTGATCTGCGGTTCTGGGGCAGGCCGCTCGCCGAACGGGACGCGGCGTTCCGCGACCTGCGGGGCCGTCCCGGCCTCACGCGGTACGCGCTGCCCAAGGTGCCGTTCCTGCGGCGGAGCCCCGGCTACTGGGCGGTGGTGAGGCACGCCGACATCGTGGAGATCAGCCGGCGCCCCGAGGTGTTCAGCAGCGAGCCCAGCGCCACCAGCCCGACCGACATGCCCGCCTGGATGGGCAGGTACTTCACCTCGATGATCGACATGGACGACCCGCGGCACGCCAAGATCCGCCGGGTCGTCGCCCGCGCCTTCAGCCCCAGGATGCTCGCGAAGACCGAGGACGACATCGCCCGCCGCGCCACCCGCATCGTCGACGAACTCATCGCGCGGGGACCGTGCGACTTCGTCGCCAACGCCGCCGTCCGGCTTCCGGTCGAGGTCATCTGCGACATGCTCGGCATCCCGGCCCGCCACCACCGGCGGGTGGTCGCGCTCACCGACATCATCGTCGGCTACACCGATCCCGAGTACGTCGGCACCGCCGTGGCCTATGACCGGGACACCCTCGCCGTGAGCCGGGCGGGGACCGTCCGGATGCTCGGCACCGTCGCCCGGGCGGGCTGGGAACTGCACCGCCTCGCCGCCCGGATCGGCCGTCGGCGCCGCGACCGCCCCACCGGCGACCTGACCTCGGCCCTGGTCAACGCCGACATCGACGGGGAGCGGCTGTCACCGCGCGAGTTCGCCGCGTTCTTCCTGCTCCTGGTCGTCGCGGGGAACGAGACCACCCGCACCGCCCTGGCCCACGGCCTGAAGCTTCTCACCGACCACCCCGACCAGCGCGCCCTGCTCCTGGCCGACTTCGACCGGCGCATCGGCGGCGCGGTCGAAGAGATCGTCCGGATCAGCACGCCGGTCATCTTCATGCGCCGGAACGTCACCCGCGACCACGAACTCGGCGGGCACCGGTTCCGCAGGGGCGACAAGGTCATGCTGTTCTACGGGTCCGGCAACCGCGACGAGACGGTCTTCCCCGACCCCGACCGCTTCGACATCACCCGCTCCCCCAACCCCCACCTCGGATTCGGCGGTCCCGGCCCGCACTTCTGCCTCGGCGCCAACCTCGCCCGCCGCGAGATCACCGTCATGTTCCGCGAACTGTTCACCCGCCTCCCCGACATCACCGCCGGTGAACCCGACCGGCTCCTGTCCGGATTCATCAACGGCTACAAACGCCTGCCCTGCACCTTCACCCCGCCCCGGGCGGCTCAGATCCCCGCCCCGCTGGAGAGCGGCCGGTGACCGATCGGTCCGCCCCGGGGCACGGTTCGCTCTGACGGCCTGCGCCGGACCGGCGGGGGCGGCGGGCCCGGGCGAGGAGGGCGGCGGCGGGGCCGGTGGGGGTGGTGCCGGTGCGCCAGACCGCGCGGAGGGAACGTTCCAGCGTCATGCCCTCGATGGGGATCTCGGCGAGGGTTCCGGCGGCGAGGTCGGGGCCGACGACGAGTTCGCTGATCAGGGCGGGTCCGGCGCCGGCGGCGACGGCGTTGCGGACGGCCGTGCCGGAGCCGAGTTCGAGCAGCGGCGGGGCGAGTTCGAGGCCGCGGGCGGCCATCGCCGAGACGGCGGCCTCCCGGGTGCCGGAGCCCGCCTCGCGGCTGATCAGCGGGGTCGCGGCGACCTCGGCGGGCGGGACCGGACGGGCGCGGCGGGCCCAGCGGTGGCCGGGCGGCGCGACCAGGACGAGCCGGTCCCCCGCGACGGCGCGGCTGCGCAGGCCGGACGGGCGGCCGGGCGACTCGATGAAGCCGATGTCGACGTCGCCGTGCCGCGCGAGTTCGCAGACGCGGGACGAGTTCGTGACCTGCATGCCCACGTGGAGTTCGGGGTCGTCGCGGCGGAGGTCGCCGATCCAGGCAGGCAGGAGGTGCTCGGCGACGGTGAGGCTGGCGGCGACCGTGAGGCGTCCGCTGCGTTCGCGGCGGAGGGCCTCGGCGCCGTCGGTGAGCGCGGTGAGGTCGTCCAGGACGCGCCGCGCCCACCCGGTCACGAGGCGGCCGGCGGGGGTGAGGGCGGAGCCGCGGCGGGTGCGCTCGACGAGGCGCAGGCCGAGGCGGCGTTCGAGGCGCGACAGCCGCTTGCCGGCGGACGGCTGGCTGACGCGCAGTTCGGCCGCCGCGGCGGTGAGGCTGCCGTGCTCGGCGACCAGGACGAGCAGCCGCAGCGATTCGACGTCCGGCGGCGCGGTCATGCCCCCAGGTTATGACGTGAGGTCGAACCGGCCGGTACCGGGATCGTCCGGACGGGCGGAGGCTCGACCGCATGGACGGCGAGCGAATGCGTGGCTGGTGGGGGTCCGCGGGGCCGGGGGTGTCGGTGGCGGCGACCGGTGCGGGCGCGGCGCTGGTGCTCGGCGGGTTCGTGCCCGCGGTGAGCGCGCTGACGATCGCGGTGCTGCTGGGCGTCCTCACCGGCGGGGTCCTGCCGGGCGTGACGGCGCACGGCCTGGAGTGGGCCGCGCGCAGGTGCCTCAGGCTCGGGGTGGTGCTGCTCGGGTTGCAGCTCAGCCTCGCGGAGGTGCTGCGGCTCGGCCCCGGGATGCTCGCCGTCGTGGTGGTGACGGTCGCGGCGGGGTTCGCCGGGACGATCGCGCTCGGGCGGCTCGTCGGGGTGTCGCGGGGGCTCGGGCTGATGGTCGCGACGGGGTTCTCGATCTGCGGGGCGTCGGCGATCGCGGCGATGGACGGGGTGACGCGGACCGAGCGGGAGGACGTCGCGGGCGGTGTCGCGCTCGTGACCATCTACGGGAGCGCGGCGATCCTGCTCGTCCCGTTCCTCGGCACCCGGGTGTTCGGCCTGGACGGCGAGGCGCTCGGGATGTGGGCGGGGCTGAGCGTGCACGAGGTCGCGCAGGTGGTGGCGGCCGCGTCGCCCGCGGGCGCGGCGGCGGTGGGGACGGCCGTGGTCGTGAAGCTCACCCGCGTGGTGCTGCTCGCGCCGATGGTCGCGGGGATGGGCGTCCTGGAGCGGCGGTCGGGGGCCGCGGCGGCGCGGCCGCCGATCGTGCCGCTGTTCGTCGCCGGGTTCCTGGCGGCGATGGTCCTGCGCTCCGCGAACGTCCTGCCCGAGGCCGCCCTCGCGGGCGCGAGCGACGTCTCGACGGTGCTGCTGGCCGCCGCGATGTTCGGGCTCGGGACGTCCGTGCGGATCGGGACGCTGCTGCGGACGGGACGGCGCGGCCTCCTGCTCGGCGCCCTGTCGACGGCCCTCGTGGGCGGCGTGTCGCTCGGCGCGCTGACCGTCCTCGGCGCGTGATCGCCCGGCGCGCCGTCCGGCCGCAGCCGGGTCGGCGCGTGGAGGGAGCGGCGGAGCCGGTCGCCCGGTATGGACGACCGGCTCCGCTTCCTCACGGCGACGGTGCTTCCCGGCATCCCTGCCCCGCCCGCGGCTTCGCGCTCGCCTACGCGGGCTCGGGCGCGCGGCCCGGGGTCAGGGCGAGGGCGGCGGCCGCGCCGACGGCGGCGGCCACGGCGGCGAGGGTGAACGCCTGCGTGAAGCCGTCCAGGGTCGTTCCGGCGAGGCTCGCGGCGGCGACGCTGGAGACGACGGCGGCGCCGAACGACGCGCCGAACTCGTGGAACGAGCTCACGATGCCCGAGGCGATCCCGGCCTCGTGGGGCGCGACGCGTCCGAGCGCGGTCGCCGAGGCGACGACGAACAGGGCGCCGGTGCCCGCCGCCGCGACCGACACGCCGCCGACGACGACGGCGGGGTGCAGCGAGACCGCGGGGGCCGCCAGGCCGGCCGCCGCGACCAGCAGCCCCGCGACGGCCGGTGCGCGGCCGCCCCACCGGCCGATGACCCGCCCGGTCGCGTTGGCGCCGAGCATCGTCGCCAGCGCGACCGGCAGGAACAGCAGGCCCGTCCGGAGGGCGCCGTAGTCCCGGGCGTGCTGGAAGTAGAACGTGCCCAGGAAGAACACCGCGATCATCAGGGCCGTCGCCGTGAAGATGAGGAACGCGCCCGTCGCGACCGGGCGCCGCACCAGGAGACGGACGTCCATCAGCGGCGACGCGGCCCGCCGCTGCCAGAGCACGAAAGCGGTGTACCCGGCGGCGGCCGCGAGGACCAGCCATCCGGTGCGCGCGGTGAGCCAGCCGTCCTCCCCGGCGGCGATGAGCGCGTAGATCAGCGCGGCCGAGGACGCCGTGACCAGGACGGCGCCCGGCACGTCGACGCGGCCCCGTGCGGCCGCCGGGGGCTGCGCGGGGAGCAGGACGGCGAGGGCCGCGGCGATCACCAGGCCGATCGGGACGTTGACGTAGAAGACCCACGCCCAGCCGGGACCCGCGGTGAGCAGGCCGCCGAGCAGGACGCCGAGGGCCGCCCCGCCGCCGCCGAGCGCGGACCACACGCCGAGGGCCTTGTTGCGCTCGTCCCCGTCGAACAGCGCCACCACCAGGGAGAGCGCGGCGGGCGACAGCAGCGCCGCGCCGGCGCCCTGCGCGACGCGCCCGGCCAGCAGCACGGCGGCCGACCCGGCGAGGCCGGTGACGAGGGACGCGACGGTGAACAGCAGGAGCCCGGCGAGCACGACGCGCTTGGCGCCGACCAGGTCCGCGATGCGCCCGCCGAGCAGCATCAGCCCGCCGAACGTGAGGGTGTAGGCGCTGACCGTCCAGGTCAGGGTCTCGCGGCCGACGCCCAGGTCGGTCTCGATGTGGGGCAGCGCGATCGCCACGACCGTGACGTCGAGGATCAGCATGAGCTGCGCCACCCCGAGGAACCCGAGCACGCGCCACCGTGCCGGGTGCGGCGAGGTCGGGTGCGGCGATATCGCCGGCGACTGGGTCATCGGGTCCTCCCGGAGCAATAACTCGTACATCTGAATACGAGTTCTGCTCGCCACCATAACTCATACATCGCTGTACGGGTTAGAATGTCTTCATGGTCACACCCTCCGCCCGCCCGCGGCGCCGGGCCGACGCCGAGCGCAACATCGCCCGCATCGTGTCCGCCGCCCGGACCCTGCTGAGCTCCGACCCGAACGCGAGCACGGACGACATCGCCCGTGCGGCGGGCGTCGGGCGGATGACGCTGTACGGGCACTTCCGCACCCGCGCCGACCTGGTCGAGGCCGCGCTCACCGACGCCCTGCGGGACGGCGAAGCGGTCCTGTCGGCCGTCGACCTGTCGGGGGACCCGTGCGCGGCGATCGGCAGGCTGCTGGCGTCGAGCTGGGAACTCGTGGCCGAGTCGGCGGCGCTGCTGGCCGCCGCGGAAGGGGTGCTCCCGGCGGGCCGGGTGCGCGAGCTGCACGACCCGCCCGCCCGGCGCATGGCCGAGCTCGTCCGCCGGGGCCGCGACGAGGGCGTGATGCGCACCGACCTGCCCGAGGCCTGGCTGGCGAACGTCGTCCACTACATCGTGCACGGCGCGGCCGACGAGGTGCGCGCGGGACGCCTCGCCGCCGAGGACGCCGCGGACGCGGTGACGAAGTCGGTCCTGTCCGTCCTGACGGGCTAGCCCCGCAGTCGGCCGCCGCCACGTACCGCGATCCCCGCGGGCCGGGACGCTACCCGCACGTCCACAGCGTGCCGAGGCCGTGCCGCCCGGTCGGGATCGCGGAGGCGCCGGGCGGGCGCGGCGTCGAGGATCTCCCGCAGCGTCCCGTCGTCGACGTCCTCGCCGGTGAACCATCGCGTCGCGCGCACCGCACGGAGCGCGGCGAGCGGGTCGGGCCGGTCCGTCACAGCGAGCGGACCACCCTCGCCGGGGTGCCCACGGCGACGACGTCCGGCGGGACGTCCTTCGTGACGACCGCCCCGGCGCCGATCACGCTGTTCGCGCCGATCGTCACCCCGGCGAGGACGATCGCGCCGCCGCCGATCCACACGTTGTCCCCGATCACGATCGGCGCGGCGCCCTCGATCTTCGCCCGCCGCTGCGCGGGGTCGAGCGGGTGCGTGGGGGTGAGCAACTGGACGTTCGGGCCGATCTGGACGTCGGCGCCGATCGTGATCGGCGCGACGTCCAGCGCGGTCAGCCCGTAGTTCGCGAACGTGCCGGAGCCGACGGTGATGTACGAGCCGTAGTCGACGTACAGCGGCGGCCGGATGTGCGCGTCGGGGGCGATCGAGCCGAGCAGCTCCTCGAGGACGGGCCGGGCGGCGTCCCGGTCGGTGGCGTACACCTCGCCGTACCGGTGCGCCAGCGCGATCGCGCGCCTGGACGCGGCCTCCAGCTCGGGGTCGTCGGCGATGTACGGGTCGCCGGCCAGCATGCGCTCACGGTTGCTGCGGGCGTCCCCGGCGAAATGCTCGATCATGCGGCGAGCCTAGGCGCCGCGTGCACCGAGGAGGCGCAGCAGGCTGGTGCGGAGCACCTCGTCCGCCTCCGCGCCGGGCAGGCGTCCGGCGTCCCGTTCCGCGCTCGCGGCGTGGCTCAGCCGGATGACGGCCGCGACGAGCCAGTCGACCGGGAGCCGGTCGTCGAACTCGCCCATCTGCCGGCCGCGCCGGATGATGCGCCGGAGCCGGTCGGCGATCTCGGTGTGGCGTTCCGCGTCCTCGTGCGGGTCGGCGGGCAGCTCGCTGATCTGCCGCATCAGGACGGGGTAGCGCCCGGCCGTCCGGGCGCCCGCGTCGAGGAGCCGCAGCAGCGCCTCGGCGGCCGGTCCCGCGTCGAGGTCGGCGGCGTCCATTTCCGCGACGGTCTCCGCGGTGAGCCGGTCGAGGACCGCCGAGAGCAGCCGCTCCCGAGTGGGGAAATGGGCGTAAACGGTCTGGCGGGAGACGCCTGCCGCCGCGGCGATGACCGCGACGCCGGCGCCGGGCCGGGCGTTCAGCACCTGGACGGCCGCGTCCAGGATGGCCGTCCGGCTGCGCCGGGCGTCGGCGCGGCGGTTACGGTCCGGGGACGCCGTCATCTCTTACACCTTGTCAAAATTGTCGGCCGACACATATCGTACAACGTGTAAGAGTTTACGGCCGAGCCTCACGCGGCGGGAGTGCCATGCGTCCATTCAGCGACACCGACCCCAAAGAGTTCATCGCGGACTTCTTCACCTCCATGACCGAGGACCTCCTACACGACGACGAGGATCCGGCGGTGATCATCGACCGCTACCACACCCCGGACGTCGTCGAGGTCGCCGACGGCCACCACATGGACCGGGACAAGCTCATCGCGCACACCCGCCCGGTGCGCAAGCACCGGCCCGAACATCGCATCGAAGTACACGAAGCGCTGCTGAACGGCGACCAGATCGCCGCCCGGTACACACTGCACGTCCGGCAGCGCCAGAAGGACCTCCACATCGAGGTGTACTTCTTCGGAACCTTCACCCCCGACGGCCGCCTCCACCGCGCGCACATGCTCACCCGCACAGTCCCCAGCCCGGACAAGACGGCCTGACCACCCGGCCAGAGAACGGGCCGCGGCAGGCGGTCAGTGCCACGGCCCGTGGCGGCCGAGGGTTTCCACGGGGGTCGCACCGGGGCGCGTCCACTGCGGCACCGGGCGGCTGGTCTCGCCCCAGGTGGCGTTACCGTCCGCGTCCGAGCGCCAGTACCAGCACGGGACGTCCCCCTCCGGCCAGCCCTCCGGATTGTCCTGCCACGCCTCGCCGCGGCCGTAGGGCGTCATGTCGAGCAGGGCCATGGAGCCGTTGACGGGCTCGGTGCCGCGACCCGTCGTGGAGTAGGTGAGGAACGTGCGGTCGCCGTCGCGCAGGAAACTGGTGGCGTACCCCATGACGCCGCCGACCGGCTCGTCCACGCCCCGCACCGAGTACCAGGGCTCGGTGTAGCCCATGAAGTCGACGTAGGAGGCCACCTCCTCCCACCGGCCGGTCGTCAGCACGGCGTACGAGACGCCGCGGGCGTTGAGGTAGACGGCGTCCTTCATGTGCCACACCGTGGTGGTGCAGCCCTCGCACTGCCCCTGCGGGGGCGCGTCGTCGTACCACATGTGCTTGTAGACGACGAGTTCCTCGCGGCCCTGGAACAGGTCGATGAACGGCACCGGGCCGTCGGGCCCGACGATCTCGACCGTCCCGTCGAACTCCACCATCGGCAGCCGCCGGCGCGCGGCGGCGATCGCGTCCCCCTCGCGGGTGTGGGCCTTCTCCCGGGCCAGCAGCTCGTCCCGGGCCGCCTGCCAGGTGGCCAGGTCGACGACGGGCGGACGCCCGGGCAGGTCGTCGGTCATGGTGTCCTCCGTGATCTCTCGTACGGGTGCTCGACGGGACAGACCTACCCCGCGCCCCGGACTCATCGCGGCCGGCGAGTCGACGGCCCCGGCGATCGGGGAGAGACTCGGTTCCGAGCGGCCCCGACCGGAGAGGAGCGCGGATGACCGCCGTCGTGGTGGAGCTGTCCGCCCGCGACCTGACGCACGCCGACCTGGAGTCCTGCGCGTGGGCCGGATCACCCGTCCACCTCGCCTCCGTGGCGAGGCAACTGGACCGGGCCCGGCTCGGCGAGGTCGACTACCTGGCGGTCTGCCCGCCGTCCGGCCTGCCCGTGGCGATCGGCGGAGTCGACTACCGGGCCCGGGAAGGCGTCGGCACGCTGTGGCAGCTCACCGTTCACCCGGCGCTGCGCTCGTGCGGGATCGGCACGTTCCTCGTCCACGCCGCCGAGGGAAGGGTGCGGGCCCGCGGTCTCCGCCGGGCCGAACTCAGCGTGGAGGAGACCAACCCCCGCGCCCGGGCGCTGTACGACCGCCTGGGCTACGTCGCTTCCGGCCGCCGTCCCGAGTCGTGGGACGAGCTCGCCCCGGACGGTTCCGTCCGCCACTACGAGACGGTCTGCACGGTGATGAGCAAAGACCTCGAAAGCGGCGTTCCCCGGCGCTGGACCCACGAAAGTGACTAGCTTCGGATCATGGGGACGACCGCATGAAAGAGGTGACACGACGGGGCTTCCTGGTCACGGCGGGGGCGCTGGCGGCCGGTGGGGGCGTCGCCGCGCTGGTCGAAGCCGGTGTCCTGCCGGGCAGGGAACGCGCGGCGCGGGCCCTGGGCCGGTGCGGCGAGCTGCCCGCTCCACCACCGCGCCCGCCGGGGCCGGTGGAGGAGCACACCCTGCGCGCGGGCGGCGAGACCGTCCGCGCGGTGATCGGCCGTCCGCCCGGCGCCCGTCCCGGCCCGCCGCTGCCGGTCGCCGTCCTGCTGCACGGCGGCGGCGGGAACGCGCGCACCCCCTTCGACGTGTACGCGATCCAGAACTACCTGGCCGACGCCGTGGCGGAGGGCACGCCGCCCTTCGCCGTGGCCTCCGTGGACCGCTGGTTCCTCGACGGCCTCGTCACGGACCGCCTGCTCCCGTTCCTCGCCGATCGGGGACTGGCGACCGGACGCTTCGGCCTGCTCGGCTGGTCGATGGGCGGGGACGGCGCCCTGCGCCTGGCGGCGGAGCAGGGCCGCGCGCGGGTGGCCGCGGTGGTGGCGACGTCACCCGCCGTCGACGACACGGACGCCCGGTCGTACGCGCGGCGGCTGACCGGCATCCCGGTGTGGGCCGGATGCGGCGACCACGACTCCTTCGCCGAGCCGACCGAGGAACTCCTCGCGACCCTGCGCGACGCGGGCGAGCGCCCGCAGGGCGGGATCTACCCGGGCTGCCACGACGCGGCGTTCCGCCGCAGGATGCTCCCCCGCCAACTCCCGTTCCTGGGCCACCGCCTGGCCGGCGGGACGGACGACTGACCGCCCACCGTCACCCCCCGAACTCGCCCCGCTTCCCCGGGACGAGAAGGACGGCGAACGCCGCACGGTCGAGCGCAAGGTGCCCCGCCTCCGGCGCCTTGAGGAGCGGCCGCGCGGAAATCGGTTGCGGCCGTGGGGATGATGGGCGGATGCGCGAGTTCGATGATCTGGTCGCGGAGGCGGAGGCGGCGCCCGTCGAGGGGTGGGACTTCTCGTGGTTCGAGGGACGGGCCACCGAGGAGCGGCCCTCGTGGGGGTACCAGCGGTCGATGAGCGCCCGGCTGGCCGGGGTGGACGCCGCGCTGGACGTGCAGACGGGCGGGGGCGAGGTGCTCGCGGGGGCGGAGTCGTTCCCGCGGACGATGGTGGCCACGGAGGGGTGGCCGCCGAACGTCGCGAGGGCCACGCGGCTGCTGCATCCGCGCGGGGTCGTCGTGGTGGCGGATCCGGACGAGCCGCCGCTGCCGTTCGCCGACGGGGCGTTCGACCTGGTGACGAGCCGGCATCCGGCGACGGTGTGGTGGGACGAGATCGCGCGGGTGCTGCGGCCGGGCGGGACGTACTTCGCGCAGCACGTCGGGCCCGGGACGGTGTGGGAGCTGGTCGAGTACTTCCTCGGCCCGCAGCCGGACGCGAAGCGCAGGCGGCACCCGGACGTCGAGCGGGCCGACGCCGAGGCGGCGGGGCTGAAGGTGGTCGATCTGCGGATGGAGCGGCTCCGGATGGAGTTCTTCGACGTGGGCGCGGTCGTCCACTTCCTGCGGAAGGTCGTGTGGACGGTCCCGGGGTTCACGGTCGAGAAGTACCGGGAGCGGCTGCGGGAACTCGACGCGGGCATCCGCGCCGAGGGCCCGTTCGTCGCCCATTCCACGCGCGCCCTGTTCGAGGCCCGCAAGCCCGGCGGCTGACGCGGGGCCGCCGTCTCGTTCCCGCACAGGCCCTGTAGCGTCCGGTGGCATGGTCTTCCCTCCGCTGAGACGGCTGGGCGTGCTCGTGCTGCTGCCCTTGTGGGCCACGGCCGCATGTGGGTCGGGGCACGTGAACGCGACCGTCGATTGCGAGCGCCGTTTCGGCCTCTCCCCGACACATCCGTGCACGGTGACGTTCGAGCGGGGGCACGGTCCGGCCAGCGCCTCCGTCGTGGGCGCCGAGATCGAACTGCTCGACGTCGCGGGCGATCACGTCGTCATCCGCGTCGACGGGCGCGAGCGCCGTGTTCTGGTGGAGCAGGGAGAGCCGCAGGAGTTCGGCCTGCATTACTCCGTCGAGGCGCTCACCGACGACGCGGTCGTTCTCAAGGTCAGAGACCTCCCGGTGCTCTGACGCGGCTCCGGGCGGGTGCTCGGAGCCGTTCGGTCAGCGGGGGCGGGGCGGGTACTTGGCGATGAAGAGGCCCTCGGCGGTGACGCAGTCGCGGCCGTCGTGGCGGATGGCGCCGACCGTGCGGATCTTGCGGCCGTCCACCGAGACCTGGCGGGCGGAGATGGTGAGCGGCTCGAACAGCGGCGTCAGGCGGTGGTAGCGCAGGGTCAGCTCGGCGGTCATGCCCGAGACGCCCGCCCAGCCGTTCGCGACGCCGAGGGTGTGGTCGAGCAGGAGGGACGAGACGCCGCCGTGGACGCTCGACGGGGGTCCCTGGTACGGGAGGTCGAGGGTGGTCGTGGCCTCGATGCCGCCGTCGTCCGCGGGCTCGTACTCCAGGGGCGGGGCGATGGGGTTCTCGGGGCCGGTGGCCGGGTCGTGGCGGGTGTTGCCGTCGCCCCGCCACATGTCGACGAGCCGGTCCTCCAGCTCGGGCGCCGCGGCCTCGAGGTCGTCGGCGACGGCGTTGAGGCGGTCGGCGACGTCCGCCATGTCGGCGGCCGAGATGTCCCCGGCGCGGACGAGCGCGGCGATGACGCGGCGCGCGGCGGCGGAGGCGGCGTCGACGCCGCGGCGGCGGGCGGACGCCTGCAGGTCGATCGTCACGCGGGCCTCCCCGTGGGCTGCGGGTCGCGGGGCAGGCCGAGGATGCGTTCGCCGATGATGTTCAGCTGGACGTCCGTGGTGCCTCCGGCGATCGACATGTTGCGCGAGTTCAGGAACATCCAGGTGGGGTCCTGCATGCCGCCGGGGCCCTCGCCGGTGAGGGCGTCCGGGCCGATCCAGTCGACGGCCGTCTCCCAGACCTGCTGGATGTGCTCGACGCCGATGAGCTTGCCGATGGACGACTCGGCGCCCGGCTGCCCGCCGGCGAGCGAGCGCAGGGTGGTGCGGAGGCCGAACAGGCTGCTCGACTGGGCGTCGCAGAGGATGCCGCCGAGGGTGGCGAGGCGCTCGGCGCGGCCCTCGGGATCGTCCGTCCGGACGAGTTCGAGCAGGGCCTCGCCGCCGCTGCCGAGGGACGAGTCGTTGGACAGCGACACGCGCTCGTTCGCGAGGGTGGTGCGGGCGAGCCTCCAGCCGTCGCCGGGACGTCCGACGAGGAGGTCGTCCGGGACGAAGACGCCGTCGAGGAACACCTCGTTGAACAGGGTGTCGCCGGTGAGCTCCCGGAGGGGGCGGACGTCGATGCCGGGCGATGTCATGTCGAGGAGGAAGTACGACAACCCCTTGTGCTTGGGGACGGACGCGTCGGTGCGGGCGAGCAGGATGCCCCAGCCGGCCTCGCGGGCCATGGACGTCCACACCTTCTGCCCGCTGATCCTCCAGCCGCCGTCGACCTTCTCGGCGCGGGTGGTGAGCGCGGCGAGGTCGGACCCGGCGCCGGGTTCGCTGAACAGCTGGCACCAGCGGACGTCGCCGCGCAGGGACGGCGGCAGGAAGCGTTCGTGCTGCGCGGGCGAGCCGTGCGCGATGAGCGTCGGCACCACCCAGTTGCCGATGATCATGTCGTGCGCACGCAGGCCGGCGGCGCGCATCTCCTCGGCGATGACGAGCTGGGCGACGGCGTCCGCGCCCTTGCCCCAGGGGGCCGGGAGGTGCGGGGCCGTGTAGCCGTGGTCCGCGAGGTAGTCGATCCGGTCCTTGCCGGTGAGGGCCTTCGCCGGTTCGAGTTCGGCGCGGATCCCGGCGCGGACGGTCGCGGCCTCGGGCGGGAGCTCGACGGACAGTTCGCGGCGGACGCCGTCGAGGGTGAGGTGCGCGACGCGGCGGCGCCAGTCGTCGGTGGAGCCGAGCAGGACGCGGAGCGTCTGCGTCCGCCGCAGGTACAGGCTCGCGTCGTGCTCCCACGTGAAGCCGATGCCGCCGAGCGTCTGGATGCAGTCCTTCGCGGTGGTGAAGGCGGCGTGCGGGGAGGTGGCCCCGGCGACGGCGGCGGCGAGGGACGCCTCGCGGGCGCCGGCGGTGTCGTGGGCGCGGGCGGCGTCCCACGCGCACGCGCGGGCCTGTTCGGCGTGCGCGAGCATGCGGGCGCAGCGGTGCTTGACGCCCTGGAACTGGCCGATCGGACGACCGAACTGCTCGCGGACCTTCGCGTACTCGGCGGCGGTCGCGGTCGCCCAGTCGGCGAGGCCGGACGATTCGGCGGCGAACAGGACGGCCGCGAGGTCGAGCACGGTGCGAGCGTCGATGCCGAGCGTCGCGTCCGGGACGGCGCCGTCCGCGTGCAGGCGGCCGAGGCGGCGGGTCAGGTCGTGGCTCGGGAGCTCCTCGGCGGACGCGCCCGACAGGACGGCCCACACCGTGCGGTCGCCGTCGCGGGCGGGGACGACGAGGACGTCCGCGAGGTGCGCGCCCATGATCGGCTCGGACGTCCCGTGCAGCGTCCCGCCGGCGCGCAGTTCGAGCCCGCCGGGGCGGAGGCCGACGGCGCCGATCGCCGCGCCGGACGCGAGTCCCGCGAGGTGGTCGCGGTGGCCCGCGCGGTGCAGGACGGCGCTCGCGAGGACGGTCGGGAGGAACGGCCCGGGGGTCATCGCGCGGCCGAGCTCCTCGAGGACGACGGCGAGTTCGAGCAGCCCGTACCCGGCGCCGCCGAGGTCCTCGGGCAGGTGCAGGCCGAGGAGGCCCTGGGCGGCGAGGTCGTCCCAGAACGGCGGGACCTGCTCGCGATCGGCGTCCACGGCGGCGCGCACGGCGGGCTGCGTCACCCGCCGGGCGGTGAAGGCGCGCACGGCGTCGCGGAGGTCGCGGTGCTCCTCGGTCAGTCCGATGGTCATGCTCAGATCCGTTCGATGATGGTGGCGGTGGAGTGCGCGCCGCCCGCGCACATGGTGACGAGGGCCGTGGCCCGGTCGGAACGTTCCAGCTCGCAGACGGCCTGCGTGATCAGCCGGGCGCCAGTGGAGCCGACGGCGTGCCCGAGGGCGATGGCGCCGCCGTTGACGTTGACGCGGTCCAGGTCGGCGCCGAGGACGCCCGCCCACGACAGCACGACCGACGCGAACGCCTCGTTGATCTCGACGAGGTCGATGTCGGACAGCTTCATGCCCGCGCGGCCGAGGACGTCGCGGGTGGAGTCGATGGGGCCGTCCAGGTGGTAGTGCGGGTCGGAGCCGACCATGGTGGACGCGACGATCCGGGCGCGGGGCCGCAGGCCGAGTTCGGCGGCGCGCTCGCGGGACATCAGCAGGACGGCGGCGGCGCCGTCGCTGATCTGCGAGGAGTTGCCCGCGGTGTGGATCCCGTCCGGGACGACCGGGTTCAGGGCGGCGAGCTTCTCCGGGGACGTGTCGCGCAGGCCCTGGTCGCGGGTGACGGTGGCGGTCTCGCCGGTCGGGCCCTCCTTCGTCATGACGGGCGCGTCGATCTCGATGATCTGGCCGGCGAAGCGGTCCTCGGCCCAGGCGCGGGCGGCCCGCCGCTGGGACTCGAGGCCGAGCGCGTCGGCGTCCGCGCGGGTGATCCCCCGGTTCCTCGCGATGCGCTCGGCGGCGGTGAACTGGTCGGGGTAGTCGAAGTCCCAGCCGTCCGGCATGGGGCTGCCGGTCTCGGGGGTGAGGGCCTGGCCGAGGAAGACGCGGCTCATCGCCTCGACGCCGCAGCCGACGCCGGTGTGGATCGTTCCCGCGGCGATCAGCCCGGCGACGAGGTGGACGGCCTGCTGGGACGAGCCGCACGCGCAGTCGATGCTGGTGCAGGCGGTCGTGTACGGGAGGCCCGCGTACAGCCAGGCGTTGCGGGTGACGTTGTTCGCCTGCTCCCCCGCCTGGGTGACGCAGCCGCCGACGACCTGCCCGACCGTGGCGGGGTCGACGCCGAGCCGGTCGAGCAGCCCCTTCTGGGTCGCGCCGAGGAGCTGCGCCGGGTGCAGTCCCGACAGGGCGCCGTGCCGCTTGCCGACCGGGGTGCGGGCGGCGTCGACGATGACGGCTTCAGGCATGGGGGGCTTCCTTCCTGACCGGTGAGAACGCGGCAAAGTTAGAATTGATTCTCGACCCCGGGCAAGATCGGTCCCACTGAGTGGTTCGCTGCGGTCGGAGCGGAGATTCCCGGCCCGCTGAGCGGGACCGGGACCCCCGGAAAAATAGAATTCGTACTAACTTCCGTCGCGTCATCGTGAACACCGACGGGAGCACCGATGAACGCTGACCTCACCCTGGCGGAGCGCACCGCCGTCGTCACCGGCGCGGGCGCCGGGCTGGGCCGCAGCGAGGCCCTCGCGCTGGCCGGGCAGGGCGCGGCCGTCGTCGTCAACGACATCGGCCCGGCCGCCGAGGACGTCGCCGCCGAGATCCGCGCGGCGGGCGGCCGGGCCGTCGCCGTGGCCGGGGACGTCGGCGACTGGACGCTCGGCGAGAAGCTGGTGCAGACGGCCGTGGAGACGTTCGGGAGCCTGGACGTCGTCGTCAACAACGCCGGCGTCCTGCGCGACAAGATGCTGTTCAACCTGTCCGAGTCCGACTGGGACGACGTGATCCGCGTGCACCTGAAGGGGCACGCGGCCGTGTCCCGTGCGGCCGCCGTGCACTGGCGGGCCGCGAGCAAGGCCGCGGGCGGCCCCGTGTACGGACGGGTGATCAACACGGCGTCCGAGGCGTTCCTGTTCGGCTCCGCCGGGCAGCCGAACTACTCGGCGGCGAAGGCCGGGATCGTCGCGCTGACCCTGTCCACCGCGCAGGGCCTCGCCCGGTACGGGGTGCGGGCGAACGCGATCTGCCCGCGTGCGCGCACGGCGATGACCGAGGCGTCGTTCGGCGAGGGCACCGCACCCGGCGGCCTGGACGCCATGGCGCCCGAGCGCGTCGGGACGTTCGTCGGCTACCTCGCGTCCCCGGCCGCCGAGAAGATCAGCGGGCAGGTGTTCGTCGTGTACGGCGACATGGTCGCGCTGATGGCCGCGCCGACCGTCGAGCGGAAGTTCACGGCGGAGAACGGGGTGTTCTCCCCCGATGAGTTCGCCGCGCAGGTCACCCCGTACTTCGACGACCGCGACCCGCGCCGCACGTACGCCGCGTGGGACGTCGCCGCGCTCGACACGACGGGGACCAATCAGCCCCGGTGACCACCGGACCGGCGGCCGCCCCCGCATCGCGCGGACGGGGGCGGCCGTTCGCGTTCCCGCACACGCCGGTCAGTACACGCCGGTCAGTGCACGCCCGTCAGTACACGTCCGGCCCGCGCAGCGACGCCTCCGCGCCGCCGTCCACGTAGACGACCTGGCCCGCCATGTGCGAGTTCGCCGGGGAGATCAGCCAGGCGATCGCCTCCGCGATGACCTCCGGGCCGGCGTACCCGTTGAGCGGCATCGGGACGGCCCGGTCCATCACCGCGCGCATCTTCGGGTCGGCGAACAGCGGCTCGCTCATCGGCGTCCGGACGACGCCCGGCGCGACCGCGTTCAGCGGGACGCCCGCACCCGCCCACTCCGGCGAGACCGACGCGGCGCGCAGCCAGCGGGCCAGCGCCGACTTCGACGACGGGTACAGCCGGTTGCCCTCGCCGCGCTCGATCACCTTCGCCGCCGCCGCGAGCGCCGCGGGCTCGTCGCCGTCCAGGCAGGCCCGCAGGACGTCCTCGTCCAGCGGCTGGGTCCCGGAGATCGACCCGACGGCGGCGGCGCGGGGCCGCTCGGCGCGGGCGAGCGCGGGGCGCAGGCCGTCCAGCAGGGCGACGGCGCCGAAGTGGTTGACGGTGACGGTCAGCGGCGTCGGGCCGGACACGCCCGCGCACGCCACGACGCCGTCGAGCGTCCCGCCCGCCCGGTCGAGGACGCCGGCGACGGCGGCGTCCCGTCCCTCGGGGGTGCCGAGGTCGGCGCACACGTCGGCGTCGCGCAGGTCGACGCCGATCACCGTGTCGCCGCGCTCGCGCAGCATCTCCGCGAGGGTCCGGCCGATGCCGGAGGCGGTGCCGCTGATCGCGACCGTGCGTCCCGTGCTCGTTGCGGCCATGGGGGTCTCCTTCACATGTGGGAGCCGCCGTCGACCCGCAGGTCGACGCCGGTCTGGTAGGCGGCGTCGGACGAGCCCGCGTACGCGATCACCGCGGCGATCTGCTCGGCCCGGCCCGGCCCGAACGGGGGCGCGAGACGCCCGAAGTACGTCGGGTCGACGCCCTCGGGGAACATGCCGGGCGCCCTGGTCAGCGGCGTGTCGACGCCGCCCGGCGAGATCGACAGCACCCGGATCCGGCGCGGGCTCAGCTCGGCGGCGAGGCTCAGCGAGAACGACAGCACCGCCCCCTTCGACGCCGAATACGCCGACATGTACGGGTTGCCCTGCACCGCCGACAGGGACGCGACGTTGACGATCGCGCCCGTCCCGTCCGGCAGGTGCGGCGCGGCCTCGCGGCAGAACAGCGCGGTCCCGACCACGTTCACCTGGAACAGGCGGGTGAGGTCGGCGACGGTGAGGTCGGCGAGCGGCGTCGTCTTGTGGATCCCCGCGACGTTCACCAGGACGTCGATGCCGCCGAGCGTCCCGGCCGCGTCCCGGACGGCGTCGATCACCGCGGGCTCGTCGGTGACGTCGGCGACGCGCGTCGCGATCGTCCCGGGGCCGGTGATCGCGGCGGCCGTCCCGGCGAGACCGTCCGCGGAGAGGTCCACCCCGTACAGGCGGGCGCCCTCGCTCGCGAGGCGGATCGCGGTGGCCCGGCCGATGCCCGACGCGGCCCCGGTGAGCAGGACTTTCACCCCGTCATAGCGCTTCATGATCGCACGGTAGCGACGGCCCGGACGGGACGGCCGGTGCGGTCCCGGCCATCGGGAGCGGTCAGCCGGACGCGCCGGGACCGGACGCGTTGGAGCGGGGCGCGAGCAGCAGCCGGCACGCCATCCGGATGTCGCTCTCCACGTCCGCCATGGACGCGCGCCCGTTCAGGCTCATCTGCAGCACCCCGTACCAGCACTGCATGAGCAGCCGCACGAGCCGGACGTCCTGCGCCGTCGGCACCTCGATGCCGGTGGCCAGCAGCACGATCTCCTGGAACGTGGTGTCGATCTTGGCGGTGTCGATGACGGTCGCGACGTTCGCGCTGTTCGCCGCGTGCAGCATCGACGCCGACAGCAGCGGCTGCGCCATCAGGGTGCGGCTGGCGGCGACCAGCAGGTCGGCGACCGCGTCCTCCGGGTCGACGCCGGGCGGGGGCGGGCCGACGCCCTCCCCGAACCGGTCGACCTGCGCGGCCATCACCGCGGTGAACAGGTGCACCTTCGAGGGGAAGTAGCGATAGAGGGTGCCGATGGCCACCCCGGCCGCCTTGGCGACCTCGTGCATCTGGACGCGTTCGAGGGGCTTCTCGCCGCCGATGCGCATGGCGGCGCGCAGGATGCGCTGCCGCCGGTCGTGCTGCTCCGGCGAGCTGGGCTCGGCCGACAGCCTGGCCGACGCGATCCTCGCCACGATCTCCCCCTCCGACTCCTGTCCTGCCACGACCATATCTAGCCGTCCGGCGAGGTCCGCCGCAGATTGATACCGCTCAGTGGGACGAGGGGGTCCGCCCGGCCGTGGCGCCCGCTTACGTTTGCCGCCCGAACTCGCGAAGGGGACGTCACGTGGGCGAATGGACCGACGAGTACGACGTGGTGGTGGCCGGCTCGGGCGCCGGGGCGCTGGCCGGGGCGCTCGCCGCGGCCGCGGGCGGGCGGCGCACGGCCGTCCTGGAGAAGACGGGGCTGCTGGGCGGGACGACCGCCTACTCGGGCGCGTCGATCTGGCTGCCGGGCACCCGGGTGCAGGAACGCGCCGGAGTCGGCGACGACACGACCGAGTCGGCGCGGGCCTACCTCACGGCGCTGCTCGGCGACGGCCCCGCCGCGCTGCGCGAGGCGTTCCTCGAGGCCGCGCCGCAGGTCGTCGAGTTCCTGGAGGGCGACCCCGACATCGAGTTCGAATGGCAGGCGTTCCCCGAGTACTACGACGCGCCCGGCCGCACCGCGATGGGCCGCTCGATCGTGCCGCTGCCCGTGCCCGCCGAACGGCTCGGCGAGCTCGCGGCGCTCGTCCGTCCGCCGGTCGACCGGGACCGCGCGGGGCTGTCGCACGACCCGTCCGAGCCGCTGGTGCAGGGCCGCGCGCTGATCGGGCGGCTGCTGCTGGCGTTCGCGAACACCGGGCGCGGCGACGTCCGGACCCGGACGGCGCTGACCTCGCTCATCGTCGAGGACGGGCGGGTCGTGGGCGTCGCGGCGGAGTCGGCGGACGGGCCGGTGCGGCTGCGCGCCCGGCACGGCGTGCTGCTGGCGGCGGGCGGGTTCGAGTCGTCCGCCGGCCTGCGGGCCGAGCGCGCGGTGGCGGGCTCGGCGGAGTGGACGATGGGCCCGGACGGCGCGAACACCGGCGACGCGATCACCGCGGCGGTCGCCGCCGGGGCCGCGACCGGCAACCTGAACGAGGCGTGGTTCTGCCCGGGCATCCTCAACCCGGACGGGCGGGCCGCGTTCACGCTCGGGTTCCACGGCGGCCTCATCGTCGACGGGACGGGCCTCCGGTTCGCCAACGAGTCGCTCCCCTACGACCGGATGGGCCGCGAGATGGCCGCCGCGCGGGGTCCCCTGCACCTGATCTTCGACGCGAAGACCGAGGCCGCCCCGGCCATCGTGATCCCCGCCGTCGCCCCCGAGGAGCACCTCGCCGCCGGCACCTGGGTGAAGGCCGACACCCTCGACGAGCTCGCCGCGAAGATCGGCGTGCCCGGCACGGCCCTCGCCTCGACCGTCGAGCGGTTCAACGGGTTCGCGGCCAAGGGCGTCGACGAGGACTTCCACCGCGGCGAGGACCTCTACGACCGGTTCTTCACCGGCGGCGGGCCCGGCCTCGTCGCCGTCGACGAGGGGCCCTTCTACGCGGCGCGGATGGTGGTCAGCGACCTCGGCACCAAGGGCGGGCTCCGCATCGACCCCGACGCCCGCGTGCTCGACGCGGCGGACCGCCCGATCCCCGGCCTGTACGCGGCGGGCAACACCACGGCGTCCTTCACCGGCCCGGTCTACCCCGGGCCGGGCGTCCCGATCGCCACCGGGATGGCGTTCGCGTACCGGGCCGTGCGGCACATGGCGTCCGAGGAGAAGTGACCATGACATCGATCAGGACGCGGGCCGCCGGGCTCGCCGCCGCCGTGGCGTGCGCCGCGACGTTCGGGACGGCCGTGCCCGCGCAGGCGGACGTCCCGCCCGGTCACCGCGGCCGCCTCCTGGCCGCGGGCCCGGTCGCGGGCACCGCGGCGCTGCCGAGCGCCGCCGCCAACCGCACGGTCACGTACACGTCGGAGGGCGCGAACGGCCGGCCGATCACCGTGACCGGCACCGTCGCGATCCCCCCGGGGACGCCGCCGCGCGACGGCTGGCCGGTGCTGAGCTGGGCGCACGGCACGACCGGGACCGCCGACGTCTGCGCCCCCTCCGCCGACACCGCGGACGGCCCCGCGCACGACTACCTCGCGGTCACCGAGCGGTACCTCGACCGGTGGGTCGCGCAGGGGTACGCGGTCGTGCAGACCGACTACGAGGGCCTCGGCACCCCCGGCGGGCACCCGTACATGCACGGCCGCAGCGAGGCGAACGCCGTCGTCGACATCGTCCGCGCCGCCCGCGACCTCGACCGCCGCATCGGCCGTGACTGGTACGTCGCCGGGCACAGCCAGGGCGGGCACGCGGCGCTGTTCACGGCCGCCGCCGACCGGACGCCCCGCGACGTGCGGCTCCGGGGAGCGCTCGCGCTCGCCCCCGGCTCGCAGACGAGCGCGACCCCCGAGTACGTCCGGGCCGGGCTTCCGGGCGCCCGGGCGGCGATGCCGTTTCTGTTCGTCCTGCTCACCGGCGCCGAGGCCGCCGAGCCGTCGATCGTCCCCGAGGACCTGCTGACCGACGGGGCCCTCCCGATGCTGGAGGCGGCGCGCACGTCCGCGTGCACCTACGGGCTCCGGCGGATGGCCGAGGGCTTCGACCCCGCGAAGGTCTTCAGGCCCGACGCCGACCTGCGCCCGCTCGTCGCGTACCTGCGCTCGCAGGAGCCCGCGGGCCTGCACCTGCGCGTGCCGACGCTCGTCCTGCAGGGCACCGCCGACACGCTGGTCTCACCGGAGGCGACGAAGCTGCTGCTCGGCGACCTCTGCGAGCGGTACGGCACGATCGCCCACCGCGAGTACGAGGGCGCCGACCACCGCGCGCTGCTCGACGCGTCGTTCACCGACGGCCTGCGGTACGTCGAGGGCCTCCGCAAGGGCGAAAGCCCGCCCAGCGACTGCTGACCGCCCGCGACCGCGCCGCCCGTCCCTCCTGGGACCGGGCGGCGCGGTCGCGTTTCGCGACGGCAGGGCGTCCGATCTCGCTCGTCCGTAGGGGCCGGGCGCTTCGGACGGTCACAGGAAGCGGCGGACGGGAAGGATCGAGGCTTCCTTCGCGCGGTGCAGGACGGGGCGGTGACGCCAGCGGACGGGGTCGATGCGCTCGCTGACCGCCAGGTCTTCGGTGAAATGGTCGTCGAGGCGGGCGGTCACGGCGGAGTCGATCGCGGCGAGCATGATCTCCTCGTCGTGGTCGAGGGACCGCCGGTTGAAGTTGGTGGAGCCGATCAGGGACGCGATGCCGTCCATCGTGATGACCTTGGTGTGCATCATGGTGGGCCGGTACTGCCAGATCTGCACGCCGGCGTCCAGGAGAGCGGCGTAGTGGTACTGGCCGGCGAGCCTGCTGACGCGCTTGTCGGCGTGCGGGCCCGGCAGCAGGATCTGGACCGTGACGCCGCGGCGGGCGGTACGGCACAGCAGGTCGGCGAAATAGGCGTCGGGCGCGAAGTAGGCGGTGGCCAGCCGGACGCGGCGCCGCGCCAGTTCCAGCACGACCCGGATCAGGGTCTGCATGTCCTGCCAGCCCATGCCGGCCGAGCCCCGCACCACCTGGACGACGGCGTCACCGCATTCGTCCTGCGCGCAGAAGCGGTCGCGGTCATCGAACAGGTCGACGTCGCACTCCGCCCAGTTCTGCGCGAACCCCGCGGCGATGCCGTCCACGGCGGGGCCGCGCACGCGCACGTGGGTGTCGCGCCACTCGTCGACGTTGCGGGCGTCGCCCTTCCACTCGTCGGCGATGCCCACCCCGCCCGTGAAGGCCGTGTGCTCGTCGATGATCAGCGCCTTGCGGTGGCAGCGGTGGTTCTGCTTGAACGGCGACAGGTACGGCGGCCTGCGGAACCAGGCCACGGTGACGCCCGCCTCCTCCATCACGTCCAGCAGCTCCCGCTCGATCGGGTGACTGCCGAAGCCGTCCAGCAGCAGCCGCACCCGCACCCCGGCGCGGGCGCGGTCGGCCAGCGCGTGGGCGAACCGGCGGGCGATGTCGCCCCGCCAGTACACGTACGTCATCATGTCGACGGTGTGCTCGGCGGACGCGATGGCGGCCAGCATCGCCGGGAAGATCTCGTCGCCGTTGCGCAGCGGCTCCACCGCGTTGCCCTCGGTCGCGGCGACGCCGAGCAGCCGCTCCAGCCGCCGCCGCAGCCGCACGCCTTCCGCGGCCGGGTCCCCGGCCGCGGAACGCTCGGCCCGGTCGGGGGTGATCGACGTCATGCGTCCTCCCGCATCATCGGCGTCCGCGATCAGAACGGGGACCGGAAACGCGCGCGGCGCCCCGCGGACCCGCTGCGGCCGACGGCCCGCGACGAGGACCGGAACGGCTTGCTCAGCAGGCGCCCGAGCGGGCCCGGCGCCGAGGACCCCGCCCGCGATCCGAAGCCCAGCGCCCGCTGGGTGCCCCGCTGCGGATGCCGCGAGAGCCTCGGCAGCAGGAACGCCAGGACCAGCAGCACCGCACAAACGCCCACAATGGCAACGACCGCCATGTTCTCGCCCCTTCCGGAGATTGCGTCAACGTCTGGCGACGCTTTACCCCGGACAGAGGCGGACATTCCGCCACGTTGACCACAGCCCCGTCACCGGTCGCGGCGGCCGAGGAACCCGCCGATCGCGGCGGCCACCTCGCTCGGCGCCTCCTCGGCCATGTGGTGGCCCGAATCGATGGGGCCGCCGCGGACGTCCTCCGCCCAGGCGCGCCAGATCTTCACCGGATCGCCGTACAGATCCTCGAGGTCGTCCCGGCGGGACCACAGCACGAGCGTCGGGCACCGTACGCGGCGGCCTGCGGCGCGGTCCGCCTCGTCGTGCCGGCGGTCGACGCCCAGGCCCGCCCGGTAGTCCTCCAGCATCCCGTGCACGGTCGCCGGATCGTGGATCGCGGCCCGGAAGTCGTCCCATGCCTCGGGGGCCATGTGCTCGCCGGTCGTGGCGTACCACGCGTCGGGATCCGCGTTGATGATCCGCTCGGCGGGCTTGCCGGTCTGGCCGAAGAACCACCAGTGCCACCAGGCCGCGGCGAAGCGGGCGTCGCAGCGCTCCAGATGCTCGACGACCGGCAGCCCGTCCATCGCCACCAGCGCGGTGACCGCACCGGGATGGTCCATCGCGGTGCGGAACGCCACCAGCGCGCCGCGGTCGTGACCGGCCACCGCGAAGGTGTCGTGCCCGAGTACGCGCATCAGCGCGACGACGTCCCCGGCCATCGCGCGCTTGGAGTAGGGCGCGTGCTCGGCGTCGGTCGGCGGCTTGCCCGATCTCCCGTACCCGCGCAGGTCCGGGCACACGACGGTGAACCGCTCGGCGAGCAGCGGCGCCACCCGGTGCCATGTCGCGTGCGTGCGGGGATGACCGTGCAGCAGGACGAGCGGCGGACCGGAACCCCCGTGCCGGACGCGCAGCTCGACCTCGCCGACATCGACCCTCTCCAGGGTGAAACCTTTGAAGATCATTGACGCGCACTACCCGCCGACCCCACCGTCAACCACGGCGGGCGGGGGGCGGGCCGGGGGCCGCGGACGGGGGCCGGTCAGACGAGGTTGTCCTCCACGGCGAGGCCGAATTCGCCCCGGCCGTACATGGAGAGGGCGCGTTCGACGTCGTTGGCGACGTGGACGCTGCCCGCGTGGGCGTCGCGCCAGGCGCGCTCGATCACGTGGCCGCGGCGCAGCGAGTTGCCGCCCGCGGTCTTGAACAGGATGTCGATGGCCTCGATGGCGCGTTCGGTGCCGCGGACCTGGTCGCGGCGGGCGCGCAGGCGCAGCTCCATCGGGATCTCGGTGCCGCGCACCGCGTGGGCGTGCACGTCGCGCATGTTGCGTTCGGTCTGCAGGACGGCCGCGTCGATCTCCGAGGCCGCGCGGGCCACGGCCACCTGCGCGAACTCGTCCTCGACGAAGCGGCCGCCGCCGAGGCTCAGCCGGATCCGGTCGCGCATCTGCGCCACGTAGGAGCGGTAGCAGCCCGCGGCCATCCCGATGACGCTGGACGACACCGTCGTGGTGAAGATCGTGCCGAACGGGAGCCGGTAGAGGGGGCCGGTGTTGACCTTGCGGCCGGGGGCGCGCAGGCGCGCCTGGTCGTAGTTGCGCATCGCGCGGTGCGCCGGGACGAACGCGCGCTCGACGACGATGTCGTCGCTGGCGGTGCCGCGCAGGCCCATCGAGTCCCAGACCCGGCGGATCTCGTAGTCGGCGCGGGGCAGCAGGACGGTCATGAAGTCGACGGGGCGGCCCTCGGCGCCGACGACGAGGCCGCCGAGCAGCACCCAGGACGCGAACTCGCAGCCGGAGGAGAACGCCCACCGGCCGGAGATCTCGAAGCCGCCCTCGACGGGGACGAGCCGGCCGATCGGGGCGTAGGACGACGCGACGAGCACGTCCGGGCCGGCGTCCCACACCTCGCGCTGCGCGGCGTCGGGGAACAGGCCGAGATGCCACGAGTGGACGCCGAGCACGGCCGTCACCCAGCCGGTGGAGCCGCAGGCCCCGGAGATCTCCCGGACGGCGGCGTAGAAGTCGACCGGGTCGGCCTCGGCGCCGCCGTACCGGGCGGGCTGCAGCATGCGGAACACGCCCGCGTCGGTCAGCCTCCGGACGGTGTCGGCGGGGATGCGGCCCTTCTCGTCCACGGTCCGGGCCCGCTCGGCGATGCCCGGCAGCAATGCGCGCACGGCGTCCAGGACCTCACTGCTCATCCGCCCGTTCCCCTCCTCCTCGTCCGGTTCGTGCAGGACACCACGGGGGGCCGGACGGGCGGGCGGAGACGTCCCGGCCAGCGGGACACGGCCCCGGACGGCGTGACCTGCGACATAGCGTGCGAATCATCTCGTCCATAGCCGAAGGGATGATCCACCGTGACCGCTGCCGAGTCGGACGCGATCCGCCGCATCGAGGCCGAGGCGATTTCCAGCCGGTTCGCCCGAGGATGGCACTGCCTGGGCCTCGCCGAGAAGTTCAAGGACGGCAAGCCGCACACGATCAACGGGTTCGGCCAGAAGCTCGTCGTGTTCATGGGCGAGGACGGCAAGATCAACGTGCTGGACGGCTACTGCCGCCACATGGGCGGGGACCTGTCCCAGGGCACCGTCAAGGGCAACACGATCGCGTGCCCCTTCCACGACTGGCGCTGGGGCGGCGACGGCCGCTGCAAGGGCATCCCGTACTCGCGTCGGGTGCCGCTGCGCGCGCGCACGGCCGCCTGGCCGACCATGGAGCAGGACCAGCTCCTGTTCGTGTGGAACGACCCGGAGGGCAAGCAGCCGCCGGAGGACGTCACGATCCCCGTCATCGAGGGCGCGACCCGCGACGACTGGACCGACTGGCGCTGGACGGAACAGACCGTCCACACGAACGCGCGGGAGGTCATCGACAACGTCGTCGACATGGCGCACTTCTTCTACATCCACCAGTCGTTCCCGACGTACTTCAAGAACGTCTTCGAGGGCCACACGGCCACGCAGATCATGAAGGGCGTCACCCGGGAGGACTCCCGGCGGGAGCGCGAGGGGAGCAGTGGAGGCGGCGGGCCGCGGATGCTCGGCAACACCTCCGTCGCGACCTACCACGGACCCTCATTCATGATCGACGAGCTGACGTACCACTACGACGGCTACGACCTGAAGTCGATCCTGATCAACTGCCACTACCCGATCGACGAGAACTCGTTCTCGCTGCACTCGGGGATCATCGTCCAGCACAGCGACGCGCTGCCGCCCGCGGCCGCCGAGGCGACCGCGGAGAAGCTGTCGTCCTTCATCCTGACCGGCTTCCAGCAGGACGTCGAGATCTGGAAGAACAAGACCCGCATCGACAACCCGCTGCTGTGCGAGGAGGACGGCCCGGTCTACCAGCTCCGCCGCTGGTACGAGCAGTTCTACGTGGACGTCGCCGACGTCAAGCCCGAGATGACCGACCGGTTCGAGTACGAGATCGACACCACCCGCCCGGTCGAGTCGTGGAAGAAGGAGGTCGAGGAGAACCTCGCCCGCCTGGACGCGGCGGAGGCCACGGCGTGACGGTGCGGTCCGACGAGCGGCTGGACGGGGCGCCGCTGCGTCCCGTCCGCTGCCGCCGCTGCGCCGCCGAGGTGCTGGCGCGCAAGGCCAGCTGGGAGCAGACCAGCATCCAGTGGACGGCGGAGGCGCGCGCCGCGTGCACCGGCCTGGACGAGGACGAGCACGGGACGTGCCCGGCGCTGCGTTCGGCGATCCAGGAGGCCGCGCTCACCGGCGACATCACGGTCCTCGATGACTGACCCCGCGCACGGCAGGCTGGCCGGGCGCGTCGCGGTCGTGACGGGCGCCGGGGACGGCATCGGCCGGGGCGTCGCGCGGCGGTTCGCCGCCGAGGGCGCGCGCGTCCTGGTCGCCGACCTGGACGCCGGCGCCGGCGCGCGGGTCGCCGCCGCGCTCGCGGACGAGTTCGGCGCCGAAGCCCGCTTCGTCCACACCGACGTGACGGTGAGGGCGCAGGTCGAGGCGATGATCGCGACGGCCGTCGACACGTGGGGCGCGGTGGACGTCCTGGTGAACAACGCGTGGGGCGCGGGCACCGTCGGGCGCGTCGAGCACAAGACGGACGAGCAGCTCGCGCGGGGGTTCGCGATGGGCTACTACGGGCCGCTGTGGGCGATGCGGGCCGCGTTCCCGCACATGAAGGCGCGCGGCTGGGGCCGGGTGATCAACATGTGCTCGCTGAACGGCGTGAACGCGCACATGGGCACGCTGGAGTACAACTCCGCGAAGGAGGCGCTCCGGACGCTGACCCGGACCGCGGCGCGCGAGTGGGCGCCGACGGGCGTCGTCGTCAACGCGATCTGCCCGGGCGCCAAGAGCGCCGCGTTCCGCCGGATCTCCGCGGAGCACCCGGAGATCGAGGCCGCCGCCGACGCCGCCAACCCGATGGGCCGGCTCGGCGACCCGGAGGACGACATCGCGCCGGTCGCGTTGTTCCTCGCCAGCGAGGACGCCCGCTACCTGACCGGCAACACGCTGTTCGCGGACGGCGGTTCGCACATCAACGGGGTCGCCTGGGCCCCCGATCTGGACGGAGAAGGATGATCGACAAGTACGGGCCGTGGGCCGTCGTCGCGGGCGGCTCGGAGGGCGTGGGCGCGGCGTTCGCGCACCGGCTGGCCGACGCGGGCGTCAACCTCGTGCTCATCGCCCGCAAGCCCGGCCCGCTCGCCGAGACCGCCGCGTCCGTCCGGGCGAAGGGCGTGCAGGTCCGGACGCTCGAACTCGACCTCGTCGCCCCGGAGCCGCTGAAGGCGGTGCGGGAGGTCACCGACGACATCGAGGTCGGGCTGCTGATCTTCAACGCGGGCGCGAACAGTTACGGGCACGAGTTCGTCACCGGCGACCTCGACCGGTTCCAGGACGTCATCGACCTCAACATCACCGCGCAGCTCGCGCTGACCCACCACTTCGCGGCGCCGATGAAGGAGCGGGGCCGCGGCGGCATCCTGCTGGTGGGGTCGCTCGCCGGGTACATGGGGCAGGCGCAGATCAGCGTGTACTCGGCGGTCAAGGCGTTCGGGCGGGTGTTCGCCGAGGGCCTGTGGCTGGAGCTGCGCGAGCACGGCGTGGACGTCCTCGAGCTGGTGCTCGGCGTCACCCGGACGCCCGCGATGGAACGCGCGGGCCTCAACATGGACATCCCGGGCCTGAACGTCGCCGATCCGGACGACGTCGCCCGCGAGGGCCTCGAGCACCTCGGCGACGGGCCGGTCCGGGTCGCGGGCGGCAACTACGAGGCCGCGCAGAAGCGCAGCGGGTTCCCGCGCGCCGCGAAGGTCGCGGGCGCGCACGAGGCGATGAAGCGGATGCTCCCGGCGGCGTCCGGCGGGTAACGCACGACGCGTACGCAGGGTGATCGGTTGACGACTGAGCGTATTGACAGTCAAGGTCACTCCGGGGTGTGATTCATGGTGATCAGCAGTTCAAATCCGGAGGTGTCACCATGCGTTTCCGCCTGCCCATCGCCCTGTCCGCGCTGCTCGGGGGCGCCGTCGCGCTCGTCCCGTCCGGGCCCGCGGCGCACGCCGAGCCCTATCCGCCGGGCGAGTACCGGATCATGACGGACCACGGCGGCCGCTGCCTGAACGGCCCCGCGGCGGCCGACGCTCGCGCCACCGTCGGGCCGTGCGGCACGGTCTGGCGCCTCCGGCTCATGTCGGACGGCGTCCAGATCATCCGCGCGGCTCCGGACGACTGCCTGGGCGTCTCCCGCCGGGACGTGCGGCCGCGCAACCTCGCGATCCGCTCCTGCGAGAAGGAGCCGACGCTCTGGTACGCGACGCACGCGGGCGACGGCCGCTACCTGATCTCGCTCGCGAGCGACGGGCAGCTCCTCACCTGGCACGAGGACGAGGAGTACGCCCACCTGGTGCCGGAGCGGCCCGACCACGGCCACCAGCTCTGGACGTTCGAGCCCGCCGGGAACTGACCGTCACCCGGTCGCGGACGCCTCCAGCCGGACGAACGCACCCGACCGGCGCACGTACACCGGGTCGCCGGTGTTCCACGCCGCGTCCCGCAGCGGCCGCTTGACGACCTTGTTCGTCGGGGTGCGGGGCAGTTCCGCCAGCACGCGCACGTACCGGGGCGCCTGCTTGGTGCCGAGGTCGGGCTGCCCCGCCAGGAACGCGGCGAACGCCTCCGGGTCGAACCGGCGGCCGGGCGCGAGCGTCACCGCCGCCATCACCTGGTCGCCGACCCGCTCGTCCGGGACGGCGTACACGGCGACGTCGGCGAACGCGTCGAACCGGGCGAGGAGCCGCTCCAGCGGCGCGGCGGCGAAGTTCTCGCCGTCCACGCGGAGCCAGTCGTCGCCGCGCCCGGCGAAGTACCAGTAGCCGTCGGCGTCGCGGTAGGCGAGGTCGCCCGACCACACCCACCCGTTGCGGACGCGCTTCGCCGTGGCCTCCGGGTTCCGGTAGTAGCCCTCGAACCTCGCGGCGCCCCGCGTGTCGACGATCTCGCCGACGGCGTCGGCGGCGTTCGTCAGGCGGCCGTGCTCGTCGAACTCGGCGCGCGGGCACTCGCGCAGCGTCTCCGGATCGACGACGATCACGCCCTCCTCGGCGACGCCGAGCGACCCCGGCGGCGTCCCGGGGACGCGGCCGATGCGGATCTCGCCCTCGCTCGACCCGTACGCGTCGATGACCGTGCAGCCGAACCGCGCGGCGAACGCCTCGATGTCGCGCTCCGCCGCCTCGTTGCCGAACGCGATCCGCAGCGGGTTGTCCGCGTCGTCCGGCTTCTCCGGGGTCGCCAGGATGTAGCTGAGCGGCTTGCCGACGTAGTTGAAGAACGTGACGCCGTACCGGCGGACGTCCGGCAGGAACCCGGACGCGGAGAACCGGCGCCGCAGCACCAGCCGGCCGCCGGTCGCGACCGCCGGGGCGACGCCCGCCATCAGCGCGTTCGAGTGGAACATCGGCATCGCGACGTAGAACACGTCGTCGCGCCCGAGGTTCCGCCGCGCCGCCTGCTGGACGGCGATCCGCCCGAGCCGCCCCTGGCTGCACACCACGGCCTTCGGCGCGGACGTCGTCCCGGACGTGAAGACCAGGCAGAACACCCGCGCCGGATCGTCCCCGGGGACGCCGTCGAGCGGCTTCGCGCGCGCGACCCGCTCGGCGTGGTCGCCGCGGTCGACGACGAGCACGGGCACGCCCGGGTCGGCGGGCAGGTCGTCCAGGAGGGGAACGCGGGCCGATTCGGTGACGATCGCGCCGCAGTCGGTGTGCGCGATGTCGCGGGCGAGTTCGGCGCCGCGGCGGGTCGGGTTCGGCTCCACCACCGGGACACCGGCGAGCGCGGCGCCGAGCAGCCAGAACAGGTGCTCGGGGCCGTTCTCCAGGAACAGCCCCACATGCCACGGACCCGGGCCCGGCCCCGCCAGGTCGCGGACGAGTCCCGCCCGCAGCCGCGCCTCGGCGACGACCTCGCGCCACGTCCACGTGCGGTCCTCGAACGACAGGCCCGCCCGGTCGTCCGCGCCGCGCGCCGCGACCAGCGCCGCGAACGTCGGGTCGTCCGCCGGGCGGTCGTCGCCCAGCACCGCGCCCGCCACCGTGTCCTCGGCCATGCTCCTCCTCCCCGCCCGGCCGCGCCGGTGCGTCTACGCAGGGTCGGCCAGGACGCCCGGGCGCGGCGCCGGCCGATCCCGCTCAGCGGGACCGGCCCCCCTCGCCGGCGCCCGTGCCACACGCCCCAACCCCCCGAATCCGTTCCACCCCCGCGAAAAGCGCAGCGGCGCTTCGCGGAGGCACGTCGGCGTCGGCCGCGGGAACGCCCCGCGCGGCGGCGGGGCGTCCCCGTGGCCGGGGTGGTCAGCGGGAGGTGGGGCGGTTGAAGCGGTACTTCGACCAGACGTAGCCGAAGACCGTGATGCCGACGCACCAGGCGGCGGCCTGGACGGCGCTGTCGCCGATCGCGTCGCCCATGAGGAGGCCGCGCAGGGTCTCGGTGAGGGGCGTAAAGGGCTGGTACTCGGCGAACCAGCGCAGCGCGGCGGGCATCGTGTCGGTCGGGACGAAGCCGCTGCCGAAGAACGGCAGGAGCATCAGGATCATCGGGGAGTTGCTGGCGCTCTCCACGGTCCTGGCGGCGAGGCCCAGCCCCACGGACAGCCAGGTGAGGGCGAGTGCGAACCCGGTGACCAGGCCCGCCGCGGCGAACCACTCGACCGGGGACGCGTCCGGCCGGAAGCCGATCGCGAGGGCGACGCCGACGACGACCACGATGCCCAGGAGGGCTTGGACGACGCTGGCGATGACGTGCCCGGTGAGCACCGACGGGCGCCAGATCGCCATGGTGCGGAAGCGGTCGATGATGCCCTCGGTCATGTCCATGGCGACCGAGACGGCGGTGCCCTGCGCGGCGGCGGCCATCGCCATCAGGATGATGCCGGGCGCCACGTAGTCGACGTAGGCGCCGCGGCCGCCGGAGCCGCCGCCGATGCCGTCGCCGAGGGTGGCGCCGAAGACGTAGACGAACAGCAGGAGGAAGACCACCGGCATGCCGATGAGCATCAAGGTCATCGACGGGTAGCGCAGCATCCGCCGCAGCTGGCGGCGCAGCATCGTCGCCGAGTCGGGAAGGGAGTGGGCCACGGTGTTCAACGCTGGGGCTCCAAGTCGTTCCGGCCGGTCAGGGTGAGGAAGACGTCGTCGAGATCGGGGGTGTGCACGGACATCTCCGCGACGTCGATGGACAGGTCGTCGAGGCGGGCGAACAGGTCCCGCATCGAGCGGACGCCGCCGTCGCTCGGCACCCGCAGGGACAGGCCGTCCTCGCCGAGGGCGGCGTCGGCCAGGGCGTGGACGGCGGTGGAGACGGCGGCCGGGTCGGTGAACCGCAGCAGGATGTGGCCGCCGGGGATGAGGCGCTTGAGCTCGTCGGCGGTGCCCTCCGCGATCAGCCGCCCGCCGTCGAGGACCGCGATCCGGTCGGCGAGCTGGTCGGCCTCCTCCAGGTACTGGGTGGTGAGGAAGATCGTCACGCCGCCCGCCACGAGGTCCCGGATGGTCTTCCACATGGTGCGGCGGCTGCGGGGGTCCAGGCCGGTGGTGGGCTCGTCCAGGAAGATGACTTCCGGGTCCCCCACCAGGGTCATCGCGAGATCGAGCCTGCGCCGCATCCCGCCGGAGTAGGCGCTCGCCGGTTTCCGGCCCGCTTCGACCAGGTCGAACCGCTCCAGCAGCTCGTCGGCGCGGCGCCGGGACGCCCTCCGGCCGAGATGGTGCAGGTCGCCCATCAGGGCGAGGTTCTCCCGCCCGGTCAGCAGGTTGTCCACCGCCGAGTACTGGCCGGTGACGCCGATCGCCGCGCGCACGGCATCGGCGTCCCGGGCCGGACCGTGTCCCGCGACCCGCATCTCGCCGCCGTCCGCGGCGAGCAGCGTCGACAGGATCTTGACCATGGTCGTCTTCCCCGCCCCGTTCGGCCCGAGCAGCGAGAAGATCGTCCCTCTGGCGACCCGCAGGTCGATGCCGTCGAGCACGACCTTGTCTCCGTACGCCTTGCGCAGTCCGGTGACCGCGATGGCCGGTTGTGTCATGGTTACTCTCCGTGTTCGAATGGAGGTACAGGAGGTCGGCACGAGACCCACAGGCGGCCCGGAACGAACGCATCACGCCGTTCCCGGCACCTGCCGGTCGGTGCTGTTGTTCTCAGTGACTGATGTCGGCCGATGAGCCCGACCGATGAGGGCGAGCAGTGACCCCGGCCGATGAGGCCCCCGACTGAGCGCGGCCGGTGAGCGCGGTCGGTGAGCGCGGTCGGTGAGCCCGGCTGCTCAGCTCAGCCGGCGGGCCTCGGCCGATGGGGTCGGCCGATGGGGTCGGCCGATGGGGTCGGCCGATGGGGTCGGCCGATGGGGTCGGCCGATAGGCCCGGCCGATAGGCCCGGCCGATAGGCCCGGCCGATAGGCCCGGCCGATAGGCCCGGCCGATGGGTACGGCCGATGGACGCGGCCGATGGTGTCGGCCGATGAACGCGGCCGATGGTGTCGGCCGGTCGGGTCGGCCGGGTTGGGGCGGTCGGTCGGCTCAGAGAGGGCGTGGGTGGGACTGGGGCGTTGTGTTGGTGGTTTTGGGCAGGTCGGTGGGGGCGCTGGTGGAGCGCCGGGGTGGGGTGCGGGGTGGTCAGGCTCGGCGGACGAGGATGTCGGCGAAGCGGGTGCGGGCGCGGATCTCGACCATCTCGGCGGCTCCGCCGGGGTCGTCGGCGGCTTCCAGTTCGCTCCGCACGTTGCCGTAGTCGGAGCTCACCTCCAGCCAGGCCGCGGTGCCCTCGGGGACGCCGACCTCCACCTCGCCGAAGCCGGTTTCCAGCGTGGCGCTCCCGCTGACCGCCTCGCCGATCCGGACGCTGCCGTGCGCGGTCTTCGCGTGGAGTTCGGCGCGGGACCGGCCGATCAGGACGTCGCCGTTCGCGTTGACGAGACGCGCGTCGCCCGCGACATCGCCGATGGTGATGTCGCCGTTGGACGCCTTCACCGACGCGGTGCCGGTGATCTCGCCGAGCCGGATCTTCGCGGCGGCGGACACCACCTCGATGTGGCCGGACGCGCGCTGGACGGAGATCTCCCCGGCGGCGGCGCGCACCTTCAGGCGTCCGGTCTCCTGGAGCCGGACGAAACCGGCCGCGGTGTCGAGGTCGGTGTCGCCGAGCCGGCCTTCGGCGCGGAAGTGTCCGCCGCTCTTGGCCTCGACGTGCGACCCGGTGGGCAGGTCGATGGTGACCTCGACCGACGGCGGGCTGCCGACGAGCGAGCGGACCGTGTAGCGCGGGGTCTTGACCGAGAGCCGTCCCGCCTCGAACTCGACGCGGGTCTCCTCGGCCGCCTGGACGTCGAACTCCCGTGCGGGGTCGCTGGGCCGCACGTCCACGACGGTGTCGGCGCGGTCCGCGGCGCGGAACCGCACGAGGCCGCCCGCGGTCTCGACGGCGGCGGCGATCTCGTCGGGGGTGTCGAACGTGTACACGTGGACGTTCTTCTCGTGTCCCTTGGAACTGGTCTGCATCTCGTCAGCGCACCCATCCGGTGTAGTTGCGGCCGATCGGCCGTCCCTCGCCCCTGTCCTGCGGAGGCCCGCCGGGGTCGAGGGCGGCGGTCACCGCCCGGACGAGCCAGGCGTTGACCGACAGGCCCATCCGGCCGGCCGCCTCCTCGATCCGCGGCTTGAGGTGCTCGGGCAGGCGGAGCGTGATCCGCGAGGTGCCGCCGCTCTCCTCCGGCTCGGGCACCGGGGCCCGGACGCCCATCGAGACCTCGATGGCGCCGGCCAGCGCCTGCCGCAGGCCGCCGGGCGGCGCCTCCGCGGGCGCGGGCTCCGCGGGCGGCGGCGTCACCACGAAGTCGGGATCGCGGCCGCGCAGCCGGACCTCGACCGAGCCGGGCGCCAGGTCCCGGGTGATCTCGTCGGCCGCGTCCGACAGCGCCTCCAGCAGGACGAGGCGGACCGCGGCCTCCAGCGGCGAGGTGAGCCGCTCCGCCAAGGCGCGGGCGTCGTCACCCCCGGCCTCGGCCGCGACCGCGAGTTCGCGCCGAAGGCTGTCGACGTACATCGCGATATCCATGACGTCATGGTGGCGTCATAGGTGACGTCATGTCAAGTCGATCACTGCGGCGAGATGGCGTCAGGGCGTTGCCACCGCCCACCGTTCCTCGGCGTCCGCACGTTCTGCGACTTGTGGATGATGCCAATGCCCTGGTCAGGGGCTTGATGGCTCGATGACGTCAGTGATGTCGCGGCCGGTTGCCGACGTGTTCGATTTCTGCTGCCTCGGTGGCGTCGGTGTGGCGAGATGCCCGCTGACGCGCCGGTGACGTCACGTGCGACTGCATCGTGACGTCAGCGGTGCTTCCGGACGGGGCGGGTCTCGATCCAGTCGATCTGCAAGGACCGGCGGGCGATGCGCCACGTGCCGTCCCGGCGGGTGTACGCGTCGGTGTAGTGCAGGTGCCAGGCGAGGTCGGTGAGCCGGCCGTCGTGTTCGGTGACGTGGTGGGCGACGCACGTGACGTGCCCGGACGCCGTGTCGGGTTCGCCTCCCGAGTCGAACACCTCGCCCGCGAGTTCATGGGACGTGACGGGGACGGCCCGCAGCGTCGAGAGGGCCCGGACGATCGCGTCGCGTCCGGTGTGCGCGCGGACGGGGCCGAGGTCGGCCGGCGGGTCGGGCAGGACGAGCGTCGCGCCGGGGACGAAGAGGGCCGCGAGGGCGTCGAGGTCGCGGCGGTCGGCGTGCAGCGCGTAGCGGGCGACCAGATCTCGCAGCTCGATCCGGTCGCCCGCCGTGAGGACGGTCATGAAAGGCCGAGGCGTTCGGCGCAGGCCGACAGTTCGTCCCTGGCCTCGTCGAGGTCGCCGGTGGGGACCGGGCTGAGGACGAGACGGTCGGCGCCCTGGTCGGCGAGCCGCTGCGCCTTTTCCGGTGTGACCTTGGCCAGGCTGTGACCGAGGGTCAGCTGCAGGGCGTCCGGGTCACGGCCGGTCCGTTCGGCTTCTTCGCGCATCAGCTTGATCAGCGCCCGCAGTTCGTCTCCCGCGACGCCCAAGGGCTGCAGGCCCTGCCCTAGGCGGCCCGCGCGGCGGGCCGCCGCCTTGCTGTGGCCGCCGATGTGGATCGGGATGCCGTCCTGGACGGGCTTCGGATAGCTCATCAAGTTGCGGAACTGGAAGAACTCGCCGTCGTGGGTGGCGCCTTCGGGTGCGGTGTCGGCCCAGAGCGCGCGCAGGACGGCGATCTGTTCGTCCGCGCGGCGCCCGCGGGTGTCGAAGTCGGCGCCGCACGCCTCGATCTCCTCCCGCATCCAGCCCATGCCGACGGCGATGCGGAGCCGTCCGGCGGAGAGGGCGTCGATCGTGGCGAGGCGCTTGGCGAGGACGACCGGGTGGTGGTTCGGCAGGACGAGGACGCCCGTGGCGAGCCCGATCCGGGACGTGCGGCCCGCCAGGTGCGCGAGGAGGTCCAGCGGGTCGGGGATGTCCAGGTCGTCGGCGAGCTCCATCTTCCCGGACTCGGCGTACGGGTAGACGCTGTCGTAGCGGCTGGCGACGGCGGCGTGCTCGACGGCGACGATGGACTCGAACCCGCAGGCCTCCGCGTGCTCCGCCCAGGGGCCGATCCAGGCGGGGTCCGCGGTGACGCCGGCGGCGACGGGCGCCAGGACGGCGTACTTCACGGCCGCCCCTCTCCCGCGGCGGCGCGCCCGGCGCGGCGCCCGAAGAAGGTGCCGTCGCCCAGGGACGTCCCGCTGATGTAGCCCTCGCCGTGCATGCCGGAGGACGCGCGTCCCGCGGCGTACAGGCCGGGGACCGGGACGCCCGAGTTGTTCAGGACCTCGCCGTCGACGGTGGTGTGCAGGCCGCCGAGGGTGAACCCGGAGGCGCCGGTGCCCTTGCCGCCGCCGGCGTTGAAGAACCCCGCGCGGGGGTCGATCGCGGCGAACGGCGGTTTGAGCGGCCGCAGCCACTTCGGGTCCTTGTGGAAAAGGGGGTCCTCGCCCTTCTCGGCGTGCCGGTTGTAGGTCTCGACCGTGGCCTCCAGGGACCCGGCGGGCATGCCGAGTTCCTGCTCCAGTTCGGCGAGGGTCTCGGCCGCGTGGGCGGGCTGCAGGCCCCACCGGTCGGCCTCGGGGACGCTCTCGAACCCCTCCTCGTCGATGATCGTCCAGTAGGGGCCGGGCTGGTGCCGGACGGCGTGGACGCTGTAGTGGCCGGGGTAGACGTCCTCGTTGATGAACCGGCGGCCGAGGCCGTCGACGAGCATCCCGCGGTTGACGAACGCGGGCAGCGCGGTGAGCGCGATCTCGACGACGGACATGCGGCGGACGGCGGCGCCCGCGGCGGTGGCCATCCGGATGCCGGAGCCGTCGTCGAGGCCGTCGCTGACCTTGCCGTGCCCGAGCAGGAGGGGGGCGTGGTCGGCGAGCATCTCCTCGTTGTCCACGAACCCGCCCGTGGTGATCACGACGGCCTCGCGGGCGCGGTAGACGACCTCCCGCCCGTACTTGCGGGCGACGACGCCCGCGACGCGTCCGCCGTCCGTGACGAGCGCGGCGGCCTGGGTGTCGGTGTGCGTCACGGCGCCCGCCTCGGTGGCGGCGGCGGCGAGCTTCTCCATGAGGAGCCCGCCGGCGAACCCGGGCGCGGCGGGGCGGTGGCCGCGGGGGGCGGGCTTGGCGAGCGTGTTGTACGGCCAGGCGTTCTCCCCCAGCCACATGAGCCCGTCCTCGGTCATCGGCATCCAGACTGGCGACGGGTAGAGGGTCGGGTTGAACGGGACGCCGCGCGCGCGGAACCACTCGAAGTGCTCGACGCTCTCGTCGCAGTACAACCGGAGCTTGGCGGTGTCGGCGTGCGGGCCGAGGGCCGCCTCCAGGAAGGCGTACATGTCGTCCGGCGTGTCGTCGAAGCCGCACGCCTTCTGGAGCTCGGTGCCGCCGCCGAGGTACAGCTCGCCGCCGGACTGCGCGGACGAGCCGCCGGGGCCGCTCGCCCGCTCCAGGACGAGGACGTCCGCGCCCGCGCGGGCCGCCTCGAACGCGGCCGCGGCGCCCGCGCAGCCGAAGCCGACGACGAGGACGTCGCATTCGTGGTCGAAGCCGTCGCCGCCGATCCGGGCGGCGGCGACGGGCTCCACGGAGGAACGCTGGGTCATCCGGTCACTTCCCCGGCGGGACGAAGGCGGCGAGCGGCTCGGAGCCGGACCAGTCGTGGCCCCAGTAGCTGTCGGCGGTGATCTCTTCGGCGGTGTAGTAGGTCTCGTCGACGAGCATGCCTTCGCAGCCGTACTCGATGTCCCAGCCGCCGGGGGCGCGCACGTAGAACGACACCATCTGGTCGTTGGTGTGGCGGCCGAGGGTGGAGGAGATGGAGAAGCCGTGCTTCGTCACGTTGTCGAGCGCCCGGCCGACCGCGTCGAGGGTGTCGACCTCCACCATCAGGTGGACGAGGCCGGGGTCGCCGTCGTGCGGCGCGGGGGCGATGGCGAGGCTGTGGTGGCGCTGGTTGACGCCCATGAACCGGATCCGCATCGGCGCCTCCGGGTCGGGGCTGGCGTTGAAGGCGCCGCGCGGCAGGAACCCGAGGACCTCGGTGTAGAACTTCACCGCGTCGGGCTGCCGCGGCGTGGGCAGGACGACGTGGCCCATGCCCTGCGCGCCGGTGACGAACTTCTGGGCCTGCCCGGTGCGGACGGGCGAGTGGTCCAGGATCGGCCCGAAGAAGACCTCGACGGGGGTGCCGCCGGGGTCGCGGAACGCGATGACCTGCTCGGCGCCCCGGTCGGCGCACTCGCGCAGGGACAGTTCGTCGACCTCGACCCCGGCCTTCTCGACGTCCTCGCGGACGGCGGCGAGCGCGAACTGGTCGCGGACCTCCCAGCCGATCGCGAGGACCCGGTCGGTGTCGCCCGGCAGGACGGCGAGGCGGTGCCTGCGCTCGTCCATGCGCAGGTACAGGCCGTCCGGGTCCGGGCCGGTGCCCTCGGCGAATCCGAGCGCGTCGATCGTCAGCTCGCGCCACCGCTCGATGTGCCGCGTCTGGACCTTGAGATATCCGAGCCCACGGATGTGCGTCACTGTCCTCGATCCCTTCGAAGTCGCGGCCCGGGTCGGCCGTGCGCGGCCGTTCCCGGCCGCCACGGCCAACGTGTCAAAGCGAGCGCTCGTGCGCGCCGGGCCTTCCCGCTGAGTGAGAAGCCGTGCCGGACGCTCAGATCATCGAGCGCATCGGGCCCTGCGGGGGCTCGATGTCCAGGTCGGTGAGCGCGGACACGTGGTAGACGGCGCCGGGGACGTGGATGGCGTGCGCGAGGCCGACGTGGGCGTCCCGCCAGAACCGCTGGATCGGGTTGTCGGTGCGCATCGCGTTGCCGCCGGACCGGACGACGATCTCGTTCATCGCCTGCACGGCCCGCCACGCGGCCCGGACCTGGGTGCGGCGGCCGGCGGCGCGCTCGGCGAAGCCGATCTCCTTACCGGCCGCGACCTTGTCGTGGACGCGGGAGACGTTGTCGAGGAGCGCCGTTCGGGACGCCTTGATCTCCTCGGCGGCCTCGCTGATCGCGTACAGCACGTACGGGTCGTCCTTGATCTTCGTGCCGGTGATCTGGACGCGTCCGCGCTGGTAGTCGAGGTGGTGGTACAGGGCGCCCTCGCAGATGCCGATGACGGCGGAGGTGATGCCGAGCGGGAAGACGCAGGAGAACGGCATGAGGTAGGACGGGTTGGTCAGCCCGGCCTCGCGCGGCGCGGACCCGTCGATGACCTTGTCGAACTCGAGGACGCGGTAGTCCGGGACGAACGCGTCGCGGACGATGACGTCCTTGCTGCCGGTGCCCTTGAGCCCGGCGACGTTCCAGGAGTCCTCGACGATCTCGTAGTCGGAGCGCGGCAGGATCAGGTGCAGCATTCGGGGCGGCTGCACGGGCCTGCCCTCGGTGTCGCCGAGCATGCCGCCGAGGAAGATCCAGTCGCAGTGGTCGGTGCCGGAGGAGAACTGCCAGCGGCCGCTGAAGACGTACCCGCCGTCCACAGGGCGGGCCACGCCCATGGGCGCGTACGGGGACGCGATCCACGTGTTGGGGTCCTCGCCCCAGATCTCCTCGCGCACCTTCGGGTCCGCGTAGGCCATCTCCCACGGGTGGACGCCGACGATGCCCGCGCACCAGCCGGACGAGCCGTCCAGCGCGGCGATGCCCATGACGGTCTCGGCGAACTCGCGGGGGTGGACCTCCAGCCCGCCGTGCGCCGCGGGCTGGAGCATCCGGATCGCGCCGGCGTCGCGCAGCACCTTGGCGGCCTTGTCGTCGAGCCGCCCGAGGTTCTCGTTGACGGGGCCCAGCTCGCGCAGTTCCTCCGCCCGTTCCATGATCGTGTCGAGGACGCGGTTCGTCATCGCCTGTCTCCCGTCGTGTCGTGCGCGGTGCCGGGGCGCCGCGGTCAGCCGTCGTATGTGATCTTGAGCCGGTCGCCGGCCGGCCGCGCCTGGCAGGCGAGGATGAGCCCGTCGGCGAGGTCCCGCTCGTCGAGGACGGTGTTGGCGTCCATGACCGCCTCGCCCTCCAGGACGACGCAGGCGCACGCGGCGCACGAGCCCTCGCGGCACGAGTACGGGGCGTCGACCCCGGCGCGCAGGAGCACGTCGAGGAGCAGTTCGGAGCGGGGCCAGGGCAGCGTGCGGGTCTCCCCGTCGAGCTCGACCTCGATCTCGCCGGGCTCGCCCGCGTCGCCGTCGTCCGCCGCCGGGTCCGGGCCCTCCGGCGTCTCGAACGGGTCGGCGGCGAGCGAGAAGAACCGCTCGACGTGGACGTTCATGCCGAGGCCGGTGAGCGCCGCCGCCGCGAGGTCCATGAACGCGCCGGGCCCGCACACGAACGCGTCACGGTGGGTGTGCGCGCGCGCCAGTGCGCGAAGGCCCGACTCGGTGGGGAGGCCCTGCACCGACTCCAGCCAGTGGACGACCGTGAGCCGCTCGCCGTGCTCCGCCGCGAGCTCCCGCAGTTCGTCCGCGAAGATGACGGACCGCTCGTCCCGGTTCGCGTAGACGAGGACGACCGATCCCGAGCCCCCGGCCAGGCACGACTTCAGGATCGACATGACCGGGGTGATGCCGCTGCCGCCCGCGAGGAGCAGCAGGTCCGCGTCCAGCGAGGCCGGCGTGAACGTGCCGGACGGGCGCAGCACCTCCAGGACGTCGCCCGCGGTGACGTTGTCGCAGATCCAGTTCGAGCCGAGCCCGCCCGCGACGCGCTTCACCGTCACCTTGAGCCGGTCGTCGGTGACCGGCGAGCTGCACAGCGAGTAGCAGCGCGCCGCCCAGCCGTCCGGCGCGGGGACCCGGACGGTCAGGAACTGCCCGGGCTTGTACCGGAACCGGTCGCGGTCGCCGTCGGCCGGTTCCAGGACGAGCGAGTGCGCCTCGGCCGTCTCGCGGACGACCTCGACGACCCGCGCCTTCAGTCCCGTCATGCCCGCTCCGCCTCCGCGGCGGCCGCCCCCGCCCCGGCCTCGGCCCGTCCGGCGGCGTGCCGCGCGGCGATGTAGCCGAACACGATGGACGGGCCGATCGTGGCGCCCGGCCCCGCGTACTCGTTGCCCATCACCGACGCGGACGTGTTGCCCGTCGCGTACAGGCCGCCGATCACCGAGCCGTCCGCGCGCAGGACGCGGCTGTGCTCGTCGCACACCAGCCCGCCCTTGGTGCCCAGGTCGCCGACCTCGAGCCGGAACGCGTAGTAGGGCGCGGACTCGATGACATCGAGGTTCGGGTTCTTCAGGTTCGGGTCGCCGTAGTACTGGTCGTAGGCGCTCTCGCCCCGGCCGAACTCCGGGTCCTTGCCCGCGCGCGCGTACTCGTTGAACTTCGCGACGGTCTCGTTCAGCGCGTCCGCCGGGACGCCTATCTGCTTCGCGAGGTCGTCCAGGGTGTCGGCCTTGAACACGATGCCCTGGTCGTAGAACGCCTTGGGGATGGGCGCCCCCGGGAGGATCTGCGCGAACGGGTAGCGCGCCCGTGTCTTCGCGTCCATGACGAACCAGCACGGGACGTGCCCGCCCGCGAGCTGGTCGTGGACGAAGTTCACGTACGGCGACGCCTCGTTCGTGAACCGCTTGCCCTCGGCGGACACGATGACCATCCGCGGGATCGCCCGCTCGGACACCAGCGGGATCACGGCCCCGGCCGGGTGCCGCACGGCGGGCATCCACCAGGCGTCGTCCATGAAGTCCAGGGCGGCGCCGAGCCGCTCGCCGAGCCGGATGCCGTCGCCGGTGTTCTCCCGCGCGCCCATCGCGAAGTCTTCCTTGCCGCCCTCCGGCAGGTACTTCTCGCGCATCTCCCGGTTGTGGTCGAACCCGCCGGTGGCCAGCAGGACGCCCCGCCGCCCGCGCAGCCGCAGCGTCTCGCCGTCGCGCTCGACGACGATCCCGGTGACCGTGCCGTCCTCGTCCGTGACGATGTCTGTCATCTTCGTCTTGAGCCAGAGGGGGATGCCGGCGTCCTTGAGCGCCATCCGCATCCGGGCGACGAGCGCGCGCCCGCCCGTCGACATGTGGCGGCGGCGGATCAGGTTGGACGACACGCGCCACGCCGCGACCATCGACGCCCGGCGGCCCGCCCACGTCCGCTTCGCCATCGCGAGGTCGTGGTAGTCCTTCGCGGTGATCCACAGGCCCAGCGGGCCCTTCATGTTGTTCGGCCGCTGGTACTTCTCGTCCTCGCCGAGCTTGCGGGTGTCGAACGGCTTCGCCTCGATGGACCGGCCCAGCGGCCGTCCGCCCTCCAGCTCGGGGTGGTAGTCGGCGTAGCCCTTCGTCCAGAAGAACCGCATCCACTTGCTCTTGCAGATCAGTTCCATCGCCGCCGGGCCGTGGTCGACGTAGGCGTCGAGGCGGGCGGCGGGAACGCGGCCCTCGGTGAGCAGGTCGAGGTAGCGGCGGATCGACTCGCGGCTGTCGTCGTGGCCGCGCGCGCGAAGCGTCGGGTTGTTGGGGATCCAGATGCCGCCGCCGGACAGCGCGGTGCTGCCGCCGAACTTCTTGCCCTTCTCCACGATGAGGACGCTCAGGCCCTCCTCGTGCGCGGTCAGCGCGGCGGCCATCCCGCCGCCGCCGCTGCCGACGATGACGAGGTCGTACTCGTGGTCCCAGGCGCCGGACCCGTTCGCCGCCGCGCTCATGCCCGCCCCCGCTCACCGGCGGTGCGCCCGTCGACGGTGCCCCCGCCGACAGTGCCCCCGTCTACGGGGCGGGCGGGGACGGTGCGGGTGAGGAACGCCAGCACCGCGTTCTCCCAGGCTTCCTTTTGCTCGATCATCACCCAGTGTCCGCAGTTCGGGAAGATGTTGACCTGCACGTCCGGGATCGTCCGCATCGGCACCAGGGCCATGTCGACGGGGCTGACGCGGTCGTCCCGGCCCCAGGTGATGAGGGTGCGGGCCTTGAGCTTGTGCAGCATCGCCCAGTACGGGGGCTGGTCCGACTGCGCCTGCGCCTTGAAGGTCGCGGCCATCGCGGCCTTGCCGTACATGCGCCGCGCGGCGGCCAGCGTGTCGGGGTCGGTGGCCTGCTTCCACCGCTCCTCGATGAGCTCCTCGGTCACCAGCCGCGGGTCGTACACCATCGAGTGCAGCCACTGGACGAGCGCCTCGCGGGTGGGGTCGTCGGTGAACTCCATCAGCAGGTTGATGCCCTCGCCGGGCGACGGGCTGAAGATGTTCCGGCCGATGCCGCCGATCGTCACGAGGCTCCCCACCCGGTCCGGGTGCGCGAGCGCGACGTTCGTCCCGACGATGCCGCCCATCGAGTTGCCGATGACGTCGACGCGGTCGAGGCCCAGGCCGTCCAGGAACCGGATCACCGCGCCGGGCGCCGCCATCATCGGGTGCTGGTCCGTCGGGTCGCTCACCCCGAAGCCCGGGAACTCGAGGACGAGGCAGCGGAAGTACTCGGAGAACAGCGGCAGGTTGTCGCGGAAGTTGCGCCAGCCCGTGACGCCCGGGCCCGAGCCGTGCAGCAGCAGCAGGGGCGGGCCGTCGCCGGCCTCGTGGTAGCGCAGGACGCCCTGGTCGGTGGCGAGTTCCCGCAGCGTCGCGTCGTACGTCAGCTCCGTCGGCATGGCCTCTCAGTCCTTCAGGGGGCTTGTCCGGAACGTATGCCCGCGCGCCTCGACGGCACCGCCCCCGATCCCGATCAGCGGGACATCCCGGCCCGCGCCGCCCCGCGCCGCCCGGGCCGGGCACCGTTCCGCTCAACGGGATCGCCCGCGCGCGGGGCGCCGTACGGCGCTTACGTTCCGAATCAGTCCAGCGACGATCCGAGGTGCATCGATGCCAGCCGAACCAGCGCTCACCACGCCGCCGCACACCGAGCCCGCAGCCGAGCCGGACCCCGCCGAGTTCAGGCGGGCGATGGCGGAGTTCGCCACCGGCGTCACCGTCGTCACCGCGATCGACGGCGGCGAGCCGATCGGGTTCGCCTGCCAGTCGTTCACGTCGGTCTCCCTGGAACCCCCGCTGATCCTGTTCTGCGCCGACCGGCGCGGCCGGTCCTGGCCGCGGATCCGCGCCGCCGGGCGGTTCTGCGTCAACGTGCTCGGCGAGGACCAGCGCGACCTCTGCCAGCGGTTCGGGTCCAGCCGGGGCCGCAAGTTCGAGGACCTCGACTGGGACGTGTCGCCGTGGGGCACGCCCGCGCTGCGGGGCGTCCTGCTGGGCGTGCACGCGGAGGTGCGGGACGTGCACCGCGCCGGCGACCACGACGTGGTGATCGGCCGGGTGCTCGCGGTGGAGCGTCCCGAGGACCGGCTCGACCGTCCGATGATCTTCTTCCGCAGCCGGTTCGGCGTGGACGAGCCGGAGACGCCGGGCGCGCTCGACGCGCCCGACGCGTGGTGGGGCGGCCAGTGGGGATGGATGTGACGCCGCCCCCGCCCGCGTCACATCCAGTCGCCGCGGCCGTCCACGGCCAGCAGCCGGTTCATCGTCTCGGCGGACCAGCACTCCCGGTCGGACGGACGGTCGGCCGCGGGCCTGCGGGCGCGGGCCGTGCCCCGGCCGGTGCTCTCGTGCCGGGCGGGGGCCGAGCCGGGGAACAGCACCTGGGACGCCTCGCGGGCCGCGGTGACGACGAGCGGCGCGACGTTCTCCAGTGGCGCGCGGACGTCCCCGACCAGCGAGATCCCCGCGACCGGGCCCTCGGCGCCGCGGATCGCGGCGGCCACGCAGGCGATGCCGGGGAACGACTCGCCGCGCTCGAACGCCAGCCCGCGCCGCTGCCGGATCCGGTGCAGCTCCTGGTGCAGCGTGCCCAGCTCGCCGATGGTGCGGCTGGTCAGCCGGGTGATCTCCGGGCCGAGCAGCGCGTCGACCTGCTCGGGCTCCAGCCACGCCAGCATCGCCTTGCCGAGCGCGGTGGAGTGCGCCGGGGCCCGGCCGCCGACCCGCGACGGCACGGACGTGGCGAGGCGCCCGCCGAGCTTGTCCAGGTAGAAGACCTCGGCGCCGTCCAGCACGGCCAGGTGCGCGACCAGGCCGGTGGTGACCTGCAGCTCGTGCAGCAGCGGCGCCGCCGCCTCCCGGATCTTGCCGTGCCCGCCGTCCCGGCCGCCCAGCCCGAGCGCGCGCTGCCCGAGCCCGTACCCGTACGAGTGGTGCGACAGCCAGCGCTGCCGGACGAGCTGGTCGAGGATCCGGTGGGCCGTCGAGCGCGGCAGCCGGGTACGGCGCGCGACGTCCTCCAAGGTCAGGCGGGCGGACGGGCCGTTGAACGCGTCCAGGATCAGGGTCATCCGCTCGACCATCGACGGCGGCGTCTCCCGCCGCCCGGGCGCCATGAGCTCGGCCATCGCACCTCCCAGGGCACAAGACTGAAATGAATTCTTGTTAGATGGAATGTAGCAAGCGCTGGGTGACAACGGAAGGGGTCGCGTAAGAGCAGGTCAGGCAATCGTGTAGAACCACGGGCAGGTCGGGGGCCGCAGCCGCCCCGAAACTAGAACGTTTTCCTACCGAAGGGAGCCCTGCGATGCGCGTCGGCATCGTCACGCCCGTGGTGGCCCAGCCGCCGCCCGGGCACGCCGCGTGGGAGCGGAACGCGGGCATCGGCGAGATCGCCCGGATCGTCGAGACCGCCGACCGCCTCGGCTACCACCACGTCACCTGCAGCGAGCACGTCGCCGTCCCCGCCGCGGCGGCCGAGCAGCGCGGCGGCGTCTACTGGGACCCCCTCGCCACGTTCGGCTACCTCGCCGCCCGCACCGCCCGGATCCGCCTCGCCACCCAGGTCCTGGTGCTCGGCTACCACCACCCCTTGGAGATCGCGAAGCGCTACGGCACGCTCGACACGGTCAGCGGCGGCCGCCTCACCCTCGGCCTGGGCGTGGGAAGCCTGCAGGAGGAGTTCGACCTCCTCGACGCGCCCTTCAGCGGTCGCGGCGCGCGCGCAGACGACGCGCTGGCCGCGCTCCAGGCGTCCCTGTCCCGGCGCACGCCCGAGTATCACGGCACGCACTACGACTTCTCGGGCTTCGTGGTCGAACCGCACGCCGTCCAGGAGCACGTTCCCATCTGGATCGGCGGCCGCACCGCCCGGTCCCTCCGCCGGGCGCTGAACGCCGACGGCTGGGTCCCGTTCGGCCTCTCCCTGGACGACCTCGCGAAGATGCTCGCCGACGCCGACGTCCCCGCGGGCTTCGACGTCGTCCTCGCCCCGTCCCGTCCCCTCGACCCGGCGGCGGACCCGGACGCCACCGCCGCCGCCCTGCGCCGCCTGCGGGACGCGGGCGCGACCGTCGCGGGCGTCCGCCTCGTCTCCGGCTCCCCCGACCACTACCGCGAGCAGCTCGCCGCCCTGCGCGAACTCGACTGCGGCCTGACCTTCGGAGACGTCCGATGACCGAGCCCCGCCCCGGAGGGGACGACCGCCTCGCCGCGCTCGAGTCCCGGCTGCGCGCCTTGGAGGACGAACGCGAGATCACCCGGCTGATCCTGGCCTACGGCCCCCTCGTCGACAGCGGCCGCGCGCCCGAGGTCGCCGCGCTCTGGGACGACGACGGCGTCTACGACGTCGACGAACTCCTCATGCGCGGGCGAGCGGAGATCGAGGCGATGGTCCGGTCGGCGAACCACCGCCGCTGGATCGACGGCGGGTGCGCCCACGTCGTCGGCCCGCCGCACGTCACCGTCACCGGCGACGAGGCCGTCGCCGTCGGCTACACCCTCATGATCGTGAACACGCCGGACGGCTTCGTGCTGCGCCGCGCCACCGCGAACCGGTGGACCCTCCGCCGCACCCCGGCCGGCTGGCGCGCCGTCACCCGCACCAACCGCGTCCTCGACGGCCGCGCGGAGTCCCCCGGCCTCCTCGCGTCCGCCTTCCCGGAGCGGCGGCCGGGGGTCAGGGAGTGAGGGCCATGGTGGCGAGGATCCGGGTGGCGAGGTCCTTGTCGCCGTTCGTCTCGACGGTGACGGAGTCCGCGGTGCAGCGGCCGGCGGCGAGCCGGACGTAGGTCTCGAGGTCCATGGCGAGCTCGGCGGTGAACTCGGCGGGCTCGGGGTCGGCGGGGACGGCCCGGCCCTCGGGGTCGACGGTGATCGCCGAGCGGAAGGACGGCGGGCCGGTGATCGTGAAGAGGACGGACGTGCCGGGCCCGGCCTTCGCGCGGCGCGCGACCACGATGGGCAGGCCGGGGCCGAGGATGCTCCACAGGCAGTGCGCGGCGGGGGCGTCGAGGTTGCCCGGACGTCCGACCGCGCGCCGCACGTCCTGCTCGTGCGTCCAGCAGTCCATCGCGCGGAACGCCATGAACCGCTTGTAGCTTCCCTCCTTGCCGTTCGGGAGGAAGGTGGCCTGGTCGGGGTCGATCGTGGGGAGCTGGGCGAGGCGGCGGTCGAGGGCGGCGGCGAGTTCGGCGGCGACCTCGGGGCCGGGGACGTCCCGGCGCGCGTGCACGGCGACCTCGAGGGCCTGGCCGAAGTCGTTGCGGACGTGGTCGAACTCGGGCACGTCGATCGGCGGTTCGGGGTCGCCCAGCAGGGACCGTTCGATGCCGACGAGGTGGGAGAACTGGTCCTTGACCGTCCATCCCGGGCATTCGGTCGGACGGTCCCAGTCGGCGGCGTCGAACGTCGCCGCCAGCTCGAGGGACGACCGCACGGTCTGCTCCCATGCGGCGGTGTTGGTGCGCATTTCCTCGTCCATCCCGATTCCTCCCGTGATGCGACTCCGCCGCCACACTACGGGAAGGAGCGGAAGCCGACGATCACCGGCCTGCGGCGCCACCGCGCCGGAGGCCGGGACCGGCGGCCCCCGGCGTGAGGGCCCGCCCCGGGGCGGGCCCTCACGCGCGGGTCAGGCGAGGCCGGCCGCGATGTGCGCGGGGACCTCGGCGTACGAGGCGAACTCCATCGTGAAGACGCCGCGGCCGGACGTCATGCCGCGCAGGTCGCCGACGTAGCCGAACATCTCCGCCAGCGGCACCAGGGCCCGGACGACCCGGGCGCCGCCGCGCCCGCGGGTGTCCTCGACCCGGCCGCGGCGGGCGTTGAGGTCGCCGATGACCGCGCCCATGTGCTCGTCGGGGGTGGTGACCTCGACGGACATCACCGGTTCGAGCAGGACGGGCGCGGCCCGCCGGACCGCCTCGGTGAACGCGCGGGCGGCGGCCGTCCTGAACGCCGTCTCGGACGAGTCGGTGACGTGGAAGTCGCCGTCGACGAGCGTGACGCGCACGCCCGTCAGCTCGTGGCCCGCGAGGACGCCCGCGCCCATCGCCTCCTGGCAGCCCGCGTCCACGGCGGGGACGAACTCCTTCGGGACGCGGCCGCCGGTGACGCGGTCGACGAACTCGTAGCCGTCCGCGACGGGTTCGACGGAGAGCCTCACCTTCGCGTACTGCCCCCTTCCTCCCGTCTGCTTGCGGTGCAGGTGCTCGACGTCCGCGACCGGGCGCCGGATGGTCTCGCGGTAGGCGACGCGGGGCCGCCCGACGCTCGCCTCGACGCGGAACTCCTCCTTCATGCGGTCGACGAGGATCTCCAGGTGGAGCTCCCCCATCCCTCCGATGACGGTCTGGCCGGTCCCGGCGTCGGCGCGCACGCGGAAGGACGGGTCCTCCTCGGCGAGCCGCCGGACGGCGGTGCCGAGCCGGTCGGTGTCGGCGGCCGAGCGGGGCTCGATCGCGACCTCGATGACCGGTTCGGGGACGTCCATGGACTCCAGGACGACGGGGTGCCCCTCCGCGCAGAGCGTCTCGCCGGTCGTGGTGTGCTTGAGCCCCATGACCGCGACGATGTCGCCCGCCCCGGCGGCGCCGATCTCGCGGCGCTCGTCCGCGTGCACCCGGTAGACCTTGCCGATCCGTTCCCGGCGGCCCTTGACGCTGTTGAGCACCGTGGCGCCGGACTCGAGCCGCCCCGTGTAGACGCGGACGTACGCGAGCCGCCCGAGATGCCGGTCGCTCGTGATCTTGAAGACGAGCGCGGACAGCGGGGCCTCGTCGGACACCTCGCCGACGACCCCGTCCGCGACCCCGTCCGCGACCCCGTCCACGTCAAGGGGGGACGGCAGGTACCGGACGATCGCGTCCAGCAGCGGCTGCACGCCCTTGTTCTTGAACGCGCTTCCGCAGAGGACGGGCGTCACGGTCACGTCGTCCTTCCGGATCGTCAATCGGCGTATCGCCGCGTGCATCTGCCCGTGCGTCGGTTCGCCCTCCAGGTATTGCTCCAGGAACCGGTCGTCGTGCTCGGCGATCGTGTCGACGAGCCGTGCGCGCCACCGGTGTGCCTCGTCGGCGAGGGCGTCCGGAACGGGGACGACCTCGTACGCCACGTCCGTCCACACGTGGGCGCGGAGCTCGACGAGGTCGACGACGCCGGTGAACCCGGCCTCGGCGCCGATCGGCAGGTGCAGGACGAGCGGGACGGCGCCGAGCCGCCCGGCGATCATGTCCGCGCAGCGGGCGAGGTCGGCGCCCGCGCGGTCGAGCTTGTTGACGAAGCAGACGCGGGGCACGCGGTACCGGTCGGCCTGCCGCCACACGGTCTCCGACTGCGGTTCGACCCCGGCGACGCCGTCGAACACGGTGACGGCCCCGTCGAGGACGCGCAGGCACCGTTCGACCTCGATCATGAAGTCGACGTGGCCGGGCGTGTCGATGAGGTTGACGGTGTGGTCGGCGCCGTCCACGGACCAGTGGAAGGTCGTGGCGGCGGAGCCGATCGTGATGCCGCGCTCGCGTTCCTGTTTCAGGAAATCGAGAGCGGCGGCGCCGTGGTGGACTTCGCCGATGCGGTGCGAGACGCCGGTGTAGAAAAGGATGCGCTCGGCGGTCGTGGTCTTCCCGGCGTCGATGTGGGCCATGATCCCGATGTTGCGGACACCGGCCGCACCCAGGAACGTCGTGGTCATCGAAATCTGCCCTCCTCCGGGTCTCGGGAACGACGACCTGCCGCGCACGCGGATACGCCGCATCGCGGCCCCGTGACCGTAACCGCACGGAGGCGAGGAAAGCGAAGCATTTTCCCGGGCGCACAAAGCGCCCGAGCAATCCGGAATTGTCAGCGACTTTCGTCGGGCAGCACCTGCGGAAGGGCCTCCAGGACGCTCGCCAGGTGGGCGCGCGCGGCCCGTTCGGCTTCGGCGGGGTCGCGGGCGGCGATGGCCTCGATGATCGCGAGATGCTCGGGCAGGGACGTCTGCGGGCGCCCGGGTTGCAGGGCGAGCCGGAACCGGTGCCGGACGTTCTGCGCGCGGAGCCGTTCGAGGACGTCGGAGGCCGTCCCGTGGCCGCTGATCTCGCGGACGCGCGCGTGCAGCCGCTGGTTCAGGTCCGAGTAGCCGAACACGTCGCCGGACGCGACGGCGTCCCGCATGCCCGCGCCGATCTCGCGCAGGCCGGCGATGTCGGCGTCGGTGGCGCGCTCGGCGGCCTTGGCGGCGCACAGTCCCTCGAGCACCATGCGCACCTCGGTGATCTCGATGGCCTCGGCGAGGGACACGGCGCGGACGCGGGCGCCGCGGTTCTGGACGCGCTCGATGAGCCCCTCGTTGGCCAGCTCGAGCAGCGCGGCGCGCACGGCGGCGCGCCCGGCCCCGAACCGGTCGGACAGGTCGGCCTCGATGAGCCGCTGGTTCGGGACGAACTCGCCGGCGAGGATCGCCTCCCGGATGCGGGCGGCCACCGGGACGGGCGGGCGGGACTCCGGCACGGGCCCTCCAGATTGTCGCCAATTTTGTTGATGACTCAGCCTATCGGGAGACGAGCCCGCGAACGTGGATTGAGCGGGCCCCCGGCCCGCGCGGGCCGGGGCGCGCGGGCCGGGGCGGGGGGTCAGGCCACCGGGGGCGTTCCGTGGGTGTGGAACGACTCGATGGTCTGCAGGCCCCACGCCTGTCCCTTGGCGCGTTCTGCCTCGGTCCAGGTGATCGTCCGCCAGTCGGGGGCGAGGATCAGCCGGGCGCCCGGGTTGCACAGCTCCACCCGGTTCCCGCCCGGTTCGTAGACGTACAAGAAGAACGTCTGCTGGATGGCGTGCTTGTGCGGGCCCGTCTCGATGAAGACGCCGTTGTCGAGAAAGATGTCGGCGGCGCGGAGGATGTCCTCCCGGGTGTCGGTCGCGAACGCGATGTGGTGCAGGCGCCCGCGGCCGCCCGTCCGGTCGCGCGTGTAGACGATGTCGTACGACTTGTTCGTGAACGTCATCCAGCGACCGGCGATCGTGCCGTCGTCGAGCCCGATCTGCTCCGTGGGCCGCGCGCCCAGGACGTCCCGCAGGACATCGGTGCTCGGCTCCACCTCGGCGGCCAGGAAGTTGACGTGGTCGAGCCGCCGGACGCACACCCCGAGCGCCGGGTACGCCTGCGCCTGGTTCTTCAGCGACGGCGCCAGCTCGGGCGGCGCCTCGTACCATTCCGACTCCCAGTACAGCTCCAGCTCGTGCCCGTCGGGGTCGCGGAACACGTAGCCGGGGCCGAGGCCGGGGTCGCCGTCGCGCCAGCCGACGCCGAGCCCGGCGTCCTCGATCGCCCGCACGCGGCGGTCGAGCGCCTCCCGCGACGACGTCCGCAGCCCGACCCGGCGGATCCCGGACGTGGCGTGCGCGGTGAGCTTCAGCGAGTGGTGCTCGTAGTCGTCCCAGGTCCGCAGGTAGACCGAGTCGCCCTCGCGGCCGTTCTCGGTGAGGCCCATGACGCGGGTGAAGAACCACAGGCTCTTCTCCGGCTCGGGCGTCAGCAGCTCGACGTGCCCCACGTGCGCGATCTCGTGGGCGGGTGCGCGGTCAGGCGCCATGGGGGTCTCCTGGAGGTCGGGGGAAGACGGTGCCGTCGAACAGCTTGCGGGCCGTCCGGACGATCGCGGCCCGCCGGACGGCCGGGACGCCGCGCGCGCCCGCGCCGTCCGCCGCGTCGAGCCGGACGTCGACGTCGACGCGGCCGGTGGGGTGCTCGATGCCCATCGGCTCGCCGGGCGCGGGGAGCTCGGCCAGGTCGTGGCCGACGGCGCCGTCGATGAGCACGGCGGTCGCGACGGTGACGGCGCCCAGCACCCCGATGGAGGTGTGGACGCGCAGCGGGATGAACGTGCGGGTCCCGATCGTCCCGCCGGCGCGGGGCGGGGCGACGAGGGTGGTCTTCGGGACGGACGCGCCCGAGACGTCCCCGAGTCCCATCAGCTCCCCGGCCCGCAGGCGGAGCGACCGGATCCGGTCGCGCAGCCGGGCCTCGAGCTCGGCGGGGGACTCGTCGCCGGTGACGCCGAAGTCGGCGGCGGCGGCGACCACCACCGGCATCCCGTTGTCGATCAGGGTCGCCTCGACGCCGTCGACGACGTCGCGGACGCGTCCGGTGGGCAGCAGCGCGCCGCCCGTCGCCGAACCCGCGGTGCCCTCGAAGTCGAGCAGGACCGGGGCGGCCGTCCCCGGCACCCCGGAGATCGCGGTGCCGCCCGCGTACGCGGGGCGGCCGCCCGGGGTGGGGAACGTCGCGGTGGCGACGCTCCCCGAGTTCAGCATCCGGACGCGGACGGCCGTCTCCGCGCCGCCCGGCTCGACGAGGCCGCGCTCGACGGCGAACGGGCCGACCCCGGCGAGCAGGTTGCCGCAGTTCTGCCGGACGGAGACGACCGGCTCGTCCACGCCGATCTGCAGGAACAGGTAGTCGACGTCGGCGCCGCCCGGCGCGCCCGCGTCGGGCGACCGCGAGACCACCGCGACCTTGCTGGTCAGCGGGTGGGCGCCGCCGATCCCGTCGATCTGGCGGGGGTCGGGGGTGCCCATGACCCGCAGCAGCAGGTCGTCCCGCGCGGCCGGGTCGGACGGCAGGTCGTCCGCGAGGAAGTACGCGCCCTTCGACGTCCCGCCCCGCATCAGCATGCAGCGCACGCCGCCGGTCACGCGCCCGCCCCGCCTTCGGCCGCGGTCTCCGCCTCGTACTCGGCGTACGGGACGTACTCGATGCCCAGCCCGGGGAGCCGGTCGCGCAGCCCGTACCGGTCGAGGCCCAGCTCGCCGCGCCGGAACGCGGCCCGCGTCGACTCCTCCTTCTCCTCGCGCGCCCGCGCCGCGGCGACCGCCTCCGCGACGCGCCCGCGCGGGACGCACAGGACGCCGTCGTCGTCCGCGACGATCGCGTCCCCGGGCCGGACGACCTGCCCGCCGACGGCGACCGGCACGTTCACCGCGCCCGGCGTGGCCTTCACCGTGCCCTGCGCGCTGACCGCCGCCGACCACACCGGGAACCCCATCGCGTGCAGCTCCGCGACGTCCCGCACGCCCGCGTCGATCACCAGCCCCCGGACGCCCCGGTGCCGCAGGGCGGTCGCGAACAGCTCGCCGAACATGCCGTCCGTCGAGGGCGACGTCGTCGTCACGACCAGGACGTCGCCGGGACGGCACTGCTCGACGGCCACGTGGATCATCAGGTTGTCGCCGGGCCACGACAGCACCGTCACGGCCGTCCCGGCGATCCGCGACCCGAGGTGGACGGGCCGAAGGCCGGGCCCGAGGTAGCCGGTGCGGCCGAGCGCCTCGTGCACCGTCGCGACGCCGACCGCGGCGAGCACGTCCACCTGCGCGAAGTCGGCGCGCGGCGGATCGGTGACCACGACCGTCCTCATGCCAGCTCCCGCGTCGTCTGCGGGTACAGCCGGACGTACGCCTCGGCCATCGTGTCGACGGGCAGCCCCAGGTTCGGGCCCGCGTTCCGCCTGAGCTGGACGCCGCGCCGCTTCGCGAGCGCGGTGTAGTAGTCCCACATGTGCTCCTGCGCGGGCAGGCACTCCATCGCGCGCCGCTTGCGCTCGAACACCGGGGTGATGTCCAGCAGCACGTTCGGCTTGAAGTCGCACTGCTCGGGCTGGTGCGGCTCGAAGAAGAACACCGGCGGGGCGCCCAGCGGCTCGCCCGGCGCGTCGTACCCGATCGCCTGCGCCAGCACCCGCGCCTGCAGCGCCATCCGGGCGGTGGCGGGATGGTCGCCGTTGTAGGGGTCGGCGAGGGGGTGGGTCAGGACGACCGCCGGGTCGACCTCCCGGTAGACGCGCACCAGCCGGTCCACCAGGTCGTGGCTCTCGACCAGGGGGTAGTCGCCGGCGTCGAGGAACTCGATCTCCGCGCCCAGTTCGGCGGCGGCGGCCTCCGCCTCGCTCCGGCGGATCTTCTTGATCTCGTCCAGTCGCTTGCCCTCCCGCCAGGCGCGCGCGGACTCGCCGCGCTCGCCGTAGCTGAGGCACACGACCGTGGCCGGGTCGCCGCGCTCGGCGGCCAGGGCGATGGCGCCCGCCGCGCGCCAGACGAAGTCGCCGGCGTGGGCGCTGATCACCAGGAGGGGACGGGGGGCGTTCTCGGTGCTCATGGCACCTACATTCGACCGTGTAGCCCAGATTGTCAACAATTATGGCGACAAGGCGTCGAGGGCGAGGCCGGACAGCCGGAGCAGCTCCTTGCGGGGGTCCCAGATGCCGGGCACGTCGGTCCCGTCCTCGAACGGCCGCTCCAGCCCGTCCTGGAGCTCGCGGGCCCGGGACCGGGCTTCGTCCGCGACCTCGACCGACTCGCCCGACTCGCAGCGGACGACCTCGGCGAGGGCCCGCAGCAGCCCGGCGTAGTCCGCGCGGAACGTCCGGCTGAGCCGGAGCTCGCCGCTCTCCCCGTCCGTCGCCTCCCGCAGCGTCCCCGCGATCCAGTGCAGGTCCGCCGCCGCGTGCTCCAGCGTCGTCATCTGCCGCGGCGTCCCCCACTGGTCGGCCATCCGCGGGCTCAGCCGGAATCCCCACAGCCGCGCCCGGGGATTGCCGCGCAGGCTCTCCCAGCCCTGGTCGACGGCGAACCGGGCCTGCCTGACGACGTACCCGAGCCGCGGCTGCGCGTCGTCCCACCGCGTCCGCCAGTCCTCGCGCTGGTCGGCCACGCCGTCCGCCAGCTCCTCGAACGACTCCGCCAGGACGTCCCGCACCTGCCGGACCGCGTACTCGGCGCGCCGCAGGTACAGCGGCGGGAACAGCAGGACGTTCACGACGAGCCCGAACGCGAGCCCCACGGCGACGTCGTACAGGCGCGGATGGACGTACGCCACCACCTGGTCGCCCCCGACCAGCAGCGCGAACAGCGCCGTGAACGCCACCTGCGACGACTGGCTGCCGAACCCGCGCCAGCTCGACAGCATGAGCCCGACCACCAGGACGACGGCGATCCCCGCGGTGTTCGGACCGATGAACAGCCCGACCGGGATCGCGAGCCCCGCGCCGACCAGGAACCCCGCCGCGTACCCGATGCTCTCCCGCACCGACCGCGCCACCGTCGGGTACACCCCGAGCAGCGCGGCCAGCGGCGCGAAGTACGGCACCGCGTGCCCCACCAGGTACTTCGCGACGAGCCACGCGCCGACCCCCGCGACGACGCCCTTCACCGTGATCTTGACCCGGTCTTCCCAGGACCGGCGGTCCGTCCGCGGCGCCAGGCGCCGCACCCTCTCTCCCACGCGCACCGATCTTCACTGCCCGCCGTCCCGCCGTTGAACCGCCGCACGGACGGCGCCGGGACGTGACGTCAGCCGCGCAGGTCGGGAGCGAGAGTGATCATCGCGAGCCGCGCGCCGGTCGGGTCCAGGATGGTCGCGAACCGGCCGGGCCGGATGTCGGTCGGCGGGATCGCCATCCGCGCGCCGAGGTCGGTGGCCTTCCACGCCGTGGCGTCACAGTCCTCCACCCAGAAGTACGGGATCCAGTGGGCGCCCCAGTGCGGCGGCCAGTGCTCGTCCATGAACACCATGCCGCCCACCGGCCGGCCCCCGACCTCCCAGGCGGTGTACGGCGCGGCACGGTAGATCCGGTGCTCCACCGGCCGCCAGCCGAAGACCTCGCCGTAGAACCGCCGGGCGCCCTCGATGTCGCGCGACGCCAGCTCGACCCAGCACATGGCCCCCGGCTCCCGGACGATCTCCATGCCCGCCAGCTCGGTCGGCTGCCACAGCGCGAAGTCCGCCCCCTCCAGGTCGGCGTACATGGCCGCGCGCCCGATGCCCAGCCCCGCCATCGGCGCGAAGAGCTCCCGCCCGCCCGCGGCGCGCGCCGCCCGCGCGGTGTCGTCGACGTCGTCGACGCGGAAGTAGACCGTCCAGGACGGCGGCTGCGCGCCGTCCGCGAGGGCCGACAACCCCGCGACCCGGGGGCCCTGCGTCCCGCCGAGCGTGAAGATCTCGTAGTCGCCGAACGCGTCCAGCGCCATCGTGTACGAGGACCAGCCGAACAGCTCGCGGTAGAACCGCTTGGACGCCTCGGGGTCCGGGCTCGCCAGATCCAGCCAGCACGGCGCGCCCGCCTCGTGCCCGGTCACCCTCGGCATCGGCGCCCCCTACCGGTCGCCCCGCGGGCTGATCAGCCCGAGGCGCGCACCGGTCGGGTCCATGACGACCGCGAACCGTCCGGGGTCGATGTCGTCCGGCGGCACGGTGACGGTCGCGCCCAGCCCGGTGGCCCGGTCCGCCGCGGCGTCGCAGTCGGCGACCTGGAAGTACGGGATCCAGTCGCCCGGCCACTCCCGCGGCCACGTCTCGTCCATGTAGACCAGCCCGGCCACCGACAAGGTGCCGACCTTCCAGTTCGTGTACAGGTAGTCGCGGTAGTAGCGCCGTTCCACCGCGCGCCACCCGAAGACCTCGCCGTAGAACCGCCGGGCCTTGTCGACGTCCCGGGTCGCCAGCTCCACCCAGCACATCGTGGACGGCTCCCCGGTGACCTGCGCGCCCCGCAGCTCGTCCCCGTGCGGCTGCCAGACCGCGAAGTCCGACCCCTGGAAGTCGGCGAACATCGCCATCCGCCCCAGGTGGGCGACCTCCGCCGGCGCGACGAGCTCCTGCCCGCCCGCCGCCACGACGTCCCGCGCGACGGCGTCGACGTCCGTCACGGTGAAGTAGCACGTCCACGACGGCGGCTGGTCGGGGTCGGCGAGGCGCTGCATCCCGCCGACCGACGGCCCCTCCGGCCCGCCGAGCGTGAAGATCTCGTAGTCGTCCAGCGTGTCGATCGTCAGCGTGTACGACGTCCAGCCGAACAGCTCGCCGTAGAACCGCCTGGACGTCCCGGGGTCCGGGCTCGCGAGGTCCATCCAGCACGGCGCGCCCGGTTCGTACCGCGTCACCTCGGGCATCGGAGAACCCCCACTTCAGACATCGGTCCCACGCTATGGACGGGCACGCCAACCCTCCCCGCAGCGGTCTCGAAGGATTCACCCGCTTTCCGGCAAACCTTCGCCAACTCCGTGCGGAGCGATCATCGTGACCCACGCGCCGTTCGGGTCCACGACGGCCGCGAACCGGCCCGCCGCCTCGTCCCGCGGCGGGACCGCCACGCGCGCGCCCAGCTCCACGCCGTCGCGCACCGCGGCATCGCAGTCGGCGACCTGGAAGAACGGGATCCAGCCGCCCGGCCGCTTGTCGTCCATGGGGATCAGCCCGGCCACCGGCCGGCGGCCGGCCCGCCAGGTCGTGCGGTCCCCGTGCCGCACCGCGTCCCACCCGAACACCGCACCGTAGAAGGACTCCGCCGGCTCGGCCTCGTACGCCGCCAGTTCCGTCCAGCACATCGCCGCGGGCCGGCCGACGACGTCCGCGCCCTCCACCTCGTGCGGCTGCCAGACCGCGAAGTCCCACCCTTCGAGGTCGGAGTACATGCCGGTGCGCCCGAGGTGGGCGATCTCCGTCGGCGGGAGGAGTTCCCGCCCGCCCGCCGCCACGACCCGCCGCGCGGCCTCCTCGACGCTCTCGGCGTAGAAGTAGCACGTCCACACCGAGGGCTGGGAGGGGTCGGTGAGCCGCTGCATCCCCGCGACCGTCGGGCCGTTCACGCCGCCGAGCGTGAACACGTCGTAGTCGTCCAGCGTGTCGATCGTCAGCGTGTACGACGTCCAGCCGAACAGTCCGCCGTAGAACCGCCTGGACGCCGCCGGATCCGCACTCGCCAGGTCCAGCCAGCACGGCGTTCCCGGCTCGTACGGTGCGGCCTCGTACGGTGCGGCCTCGTACGGTGTGGGCTCCATGAATCCCACGCTACGTACGCGGACGCCAAGCCCTTCGCCCGCGCACGGTCAAGCGTTCACCAGGTCAGAGCTTCTTCGCGCCGATGGCACCGGCGACGAGCGGGAAGCTCTTGGCCAGCTCGGGGCGCCAGTACTTCCAGTTGTGCATGCCCTTGCCGTACAGGCTCTCGGTGACCTCGACCCCGGCCCGCTCGGCGGCCTGGAGGAAGTTGACGTTCATCCGGTAGGCGAGCCGCTCGCCGACCCGCCCCGCGTCCCAGAACGCCGCGTTCGGGTTGTCGTGCTGCCCGGGCTCGCCGTTCCCGCACGACACGTACACGCCGACGCCCTTGAGCTTCTCGACCATCACCGTCGCGTCGTGCTGCCGCCACACGTTCCGGTTCATGATCGGGTCGCCCCAGATCTTCGTCCCCGCCTCCTTGTTGATGGAGACGAGGAACATCGGGACGCCCGGGGCCGTGATGTTCAGGGCGCCGCTGTAGGACGCGACGTACTTGAACATGCCCGTGTGCCGCTGGGCGTAGGTCACCGCGCCCTGCCCGCCGGACGAAAGCCCGATCGCGGCGCGGCTCGTCCCGGCGTGGAAGTTGCGCTCCATCAGCGGGATGACCTCCTCGATGTGGAAGGTCTCCCACATCGGGATGCCGCCCTTGCCGTCGTTCCACCAGTTGCTGTACGAGCCCTGCCAGCCGCCCTCGGGCATCACGACCATGACGTCGTAGTCGTCGACGACCTGCTCGATCTGCGAGTCCTTGGTCCAGGACTGGTAGTTGTTGTTGCCGCCGTGGTACGCGTACACGACCGGCCAGGAGCGCTTGGCGCCGGCCTTCCAGCCCTTGGGCAGCAGCAGCCGCGTCTTGACCGTCGTCCCCAGCGCCGGAGAGGCGATGGAAACGTCGTACATGCGGTTGCCGACCTTCTTGACGTCGGTGATCTTCGCGCCGTCCGGGGCCGCCGCGTACTTGCCGGGCTTGCCGGCGGCGTCGGCCGGCAGCTTCGGCTTCTTGCCGTGGTTCGCCGTGTTGGTGTCGGGGTCGTTCGAGGCCGGCTTCCCCGATCCCGTGTTGAACGGGTCGGTCGTCATCGGCCGGTTCGGCACCTCGGGGATCGGCGACGCGGTCGGCGACGGCGATTCCGACCCCGTCGGGGTCCCGGGGACGCCCGGCCGCGTCGCGGGGCCGAACGACGGCACGGGCTGCGACGCCCCCGCCTGCTCCGAGTCCCGCATCGGCACGCCCACGCCCGCCTGCGCGAGCCCCACCATCAGGGCGGGCAGCAGGACGGCCGCCGTCGCGGTGCCGATGACGGCGATCTTCCGGTCGGTACGCTTTTTCATGGGCTCCCCAGCAGCCGATGGCTCCCAGCCGGTCAGGCCGTACTGCGCTCCGTGCCCCGGCCCGCTACTCACTCGCGGATGAAACTACTGTCCCGGACGTCCCATACGCAAGTATTGGCAAAGAATGCAATAGCAGTGTTACGCGGATAAGTCGACTAGCGGGAACGTGCCAATTCACGAACGCACGGCGCGGTCCAGGGCCTCCCGTTCGGCGGCCGCCCGGCGGGCCCGCTCCTCCTCTGCGGCGACGCGGGCGTCGTAGGCGGAGCGCGCCGCGGCGATCGCGCCCTGGTGCTCCTCCGTCCACGTGACGAGCGCGCGGATCGTCGAGTGCAGGGTCTCCCCCATCGGCGTGAGCTCGTAGTCGACCCGCGGCGGGACGGTCGGGTGGACGGTCCGGCGGACGAGCCCGTCGCGTTCGAGGTGCCGCAGGGTCCGGGTGAGCATGCGCTGGCTGATGCCGTCGATGCGGTTGCGCAGCTCGGTGAAACGGAGGCTGCACCGCTGGTTGAGCAGCGAGATCACCAGCAGCGACCACTTGTCGGCGATGCGGTCGAGGATCTGCCGGACCTCGCAGTCGTTGCGGGCGTACCACTGCAGGACGTCATCGTCGCCGACGGTATCCCCGCAGTAACCGGGGGACTCGAAAGTGCCTTCTTCCATGACACCCGATAGTTCCCGAAGATGGGGCCGGTTACAAGAGGGAACCGGCATCCACAAGGGGAACCGGTCCCGTCGTCGTGAAGGGAACGGGGTCATGTCCACTTCTGCCGTCCGCATGGACGGGCGTACCTGGGCGATGCTGCTGGTGCTGTGCGGCGCGATCTTCCTCGAGGGGATCGACGTCGCGATGCTGAACGTGGCGCTGCCGTCCATCCGGGCGGACCTCGGGCTGTCGACGGGGATGCTCAGCGGTGTGGTGAGCGCCTACGTGCTCGGATACGGCGGCTTCATGCTGCTGGGCGGGCGCGCCGCCGACCTGCTGGGGCACCGCCGCGTCTTCCTGACCTGGCTCGTGGTCTTCCTGCTGTTCTCCGGGCTCGGCGGGTTCGCCACCGAGGGCTGGATGCTGCTGGTCTCCCGGTTCGTGACCGGGGTGGCGTCGGCGTTCATGGCGCCGGCCGGGCTCGCGCTGGTCACCGCGGCGTTCCCGCCGGGACCGGCGCGGACGAGGGCGCTCGGGATCTACGCGGGGACCGCGGCGGGCGGGTTCACGCTCGGTCTGGTGGCGGGCGGGCTGCTCACGTCGCTCGGCTGGCGCTGGGTGTTCTTCGCGCCGGTGATCCTCGCGGCGCTGATCCTGGCGGCGGCCGTCCCGCTGGTGCGGCGACCGGACGGGCCGGAGCCGCGGACGGGCGGGTTCGACCTCGCGGGCTCGCTCGCCGTCACCGGGTCGATGCTGCTGCTCGCGTACGGGGTCGTCCGGCTGGAGCACCCCGGCGAGGGGACCGCGCTGACGGTCGGCGTGTTCGCCGCCGGGGCGCTGCTGCTCGCGGCGTTCGCCGCGATCGAGCGGCGCTCGCGCAGCCCGCTCGTCCGGCTCGGGATCCTGCGGTCGCCCGCGCTGGTGCGGACGAACGTGACCGCGCTGCTGTTCCTCGCCGCCTTCGCCGGCTTCCAGTTCCTGATGACGCTGTACCTGCAGGAACTCCGGGGATGGACGACGTGGCAGACCGGCCTCGCCCTGCTCGCCCTCGGCGCCGACGTGGTGCTGGCCCCCACGCTGACGCCGTACCTGGTGAACCGGTTCGGGAACGTGCGGGTGCTGTTCGGCGGGCTCGTCGTCGCCGCCGTGGCGTACGGGCTGTTCCTGCCGCTCGGCATCGACTGGGCCTATCTCCTCATGTTCCCGATCCTGTTCCTCATCGGGGTCGCGTTCGCGCTGGTGTACGGCCCGCTGACGATGGCCGCGACGGACGGCGTGGACGAGCGCGAGCACGGTGTCGCGGGCGGGCTGCTCTACACCGCGATCCAGTTCGGCATGGCGCTCGGGCTGTCGGCGGTGACGGCCGTCCAGGTCGCGGCGCTGGGCGACGGCACGTCGACGGGGGCCCGGCTCGACGCCCTCCGGGCCGCCCTGCTCGTCCCGTTCGGCGCGGTCCTGCTGGCGGCCGCCGTCACCGCGTTCGGGCTGCGCGCCCGGCGGCGCGCGCCCGATGCGGCGGCGCCCGCCGAGCCCGCCCCGTCCGCCGTCCCGTCCGCCGCCGAGACCGCCGGCTGAGGGGAGCGCGCGGACGGCCGTCCCTCAGGGGGCCGTGGCGGTGATGTCGCCGTTGCCGCTGGTCAGGTCGAGGCGGTGCGGGGCGGACGGGGCGGTGGGGACGTTGACGCGCTCGTCGCCGTTGCCGGTGGTCGCGGAGACGCGGTAGGGGCCGCCGGTGACGGTGACGGTGATGTCGCCGTTGGACGTCTTCGCGCGGACGTCCGCCGGGACGGACGGGACGAGCGTGATGGCCCCGTTCGACGTCTCGACGTCGATGCGGCCGGACTTCAGGTCGTGCCCCTCGATGCCGCCGTTGGACGTCCTCGCCCTGATCGGCCCCGTGACGCCCGCCAGGCCGATCGAGCCCGAGTCGGTCGTGACGTTCACCTCGCCGGCCCTGTGGAGGCGCAGGGAGCCGCTGGACGCGGCGCCGCTCACCGGGACGCCCGCCGGGACGTCGACCGTGTAGCTCGCCGAGCACTCGTCCCCGCAGCCGCCGAGGATCAGGACGCCGTTCTCGATCCGGTGGGTGGCGCCCTCCGGGCGGTCCTCCCGGTAGCGGACGGTGCGGCGCAGGTGCGGCTTCGCGTCGCCGCCCCGGACGGTCACGCTCCCCTCGCGGACGTCGATGCGCACGGACGCGATCCCCGCGGGGAGCCTCGCCTCGTCCCGGAACGTCTCCTCCGGGCCGAACGAGGCGAACGAGACGTCGCAGGCGGCCAGCGCGACCGTCCCGGCGGTGGTGAGGGCGAGGGCGCAGAGCAGCCGGAACACGTTTTCCTCCCGGGTTCGTCGGTTCGCCCCGAACCTACGAACCCGGGAACCGGATGGGCGCCACGCCGGGGAGCCATCCCCGGTGTGGCTCCCAGGTCTCAGCCGAACCGCTCCCGCAGGGCGGGCAGCAGCTCCATCTCCGCCCAGGTGCGGAAGTCCTTCTGGTGCTCGGCGCCGGATTGGCAGAACGAGATGTGCGTGAATCCGGCGTCCGCCCACTGCTGGACCGCTTCGAGGTAGTCGTTCACGTTGTTCCCGCACGGGGCCGACTGCGCCACGTCCTCGGGACGGACGGTCTTCGACGCGGCCTCGAAGTTGACCGGACCCGGCAGTTCGGCCATGACCTTCCAAGCCGGAGCGGAGAACTTCCACACGCGATGGGCCCGCTGCTTGCACTCCTCGTAGTCCTGACCGTAGGCGATCGGGATCTGCCCGTAGACGGGTTTGCCGCCGCCCCCCTCGTTGTTGAAGAGCGACACGACGTCGCCGACCGGCTGGTCGGAGATGAGGAGGTCGGCGTGGCGCGCGGCGAGCCGGCCCGCGCGCGGGCCGAACGCCGCCATGCCGATGCGGACCGGTTCGTCCGGCAGGTCGTACAGCTTCGCCGAGTCGACGGTGAAGTGGCGGCCCTTGTAGTTGACGTAGTCGCCGCCGAACAGCGCGCGGATGATCTCCACGGCCTCGGCGAACATCTCGTGCCGGACGTCCACCGACGGCCAGCCGCGGCCGACGACGTGCTCGTTGAGGTTCTCGCCGGCGCCGAGGCCGAGGGTGAACCGCCCGTCCGACAGGACGCCCATCGTGGCGGCCTTCTGCGCCACCACGGCCGGGTGGTAGCGCATGATCGGGCAGGTCACGAACGTCATCAGCGGGATGTGATGGGTCGCCTGGGCGAGCGCGCCGAGCACCGACCAGGCGTAGGCCGCGTGGCCCTGGTCCTCCAGCCACGGGAAGTAGTGGTCGGAGATGACCGAGTAGTCGAAGCCCGCCTCTTCGGCCTCCACCAGGTCGGTGACCAGCTGCTTCGGCGGTGTCTGTTCGCACAGGAGCGTGTATCCGAATTCCATGCCGCCCCGCATACCCGGCGTGTCCGGGGTGACACGGTCGCCGATCACTTTCCGAGAAGATCCATCAGGTCGTCGGCGTGCTCCTCCTCCTCGGCGAGGATGTCCTCCATCAGGCGGCGGGTGGTGACGTCGCCCTCGCCGAGCCAGCGGATGATCTCCTGGTAGGACTCGATGACGATGCGCTCGGCCACGAGGTTCTCCTCGAGCATGCCGCGCAGATCGTCGTCCTTGAACGTCTTGTACTCGGTGTGCGAGCGCCGCGCGAGCGTCTCGGGGTCGAAGTCGGGGTCCCCGCCGAGCTGGCTGATGCGCTCGGCGGCCCGCATCGCGTGGTCGCGCTCCTCCTGGGCGTGCTCGGTGAACTCGTCGGAGACCTGGGCCCGGTCGATCCCGGACGCGCTGATCGCGTGCTGGGCGTAGCGCATCCAGCAGACGATCTCGGTGGCCAGGACGTCGTTGAGGACGCCGATGACCTGTTCGGGGCTGCGCTTGTAGCCGTCGGTGACCACGCCCTCGTCCATCTTCCGGCGGGCGCGCTCCCGGATCGCCGCCACGTCGATGCTGAAGCTGTTGTCGGCCATGCCCTCTCCTCGTTCCTCGCGGATCGCCCGCTGATCAGCCGATGACGCCCCCCTCCTACCCAGCACCAGATGGTCATGCCTCGCACAAGACGGCGACACTCGGTATCGGTGCGACCACTGTGCGGCTTGGCACCCAGAGTGATGCGTGCTATACGTAGAGCTACCTCGCTGCGACCCCGCGGCGGGGCAGGGACATCCGGTATCCACCTTGGAGTCCGGGCCTGACAAGGAGAAAAGGAACCACATGAAGTCCTTCAGCTACACCGAACTGGACATGCTCGCCGGCGAGGTTCTGCCGGAGCGCGCCGTGCTGTCCACCCTTCTCGTCGGTGGCGGCGACAACGAGAACGAGAACGCCAACCTGAACCTGGGCGGCCACGGCAACGACGGCGGCGACGACACCACGGTCGTCCACAGCACCTGCACGAGCGTCAACGCTCAGCCGCAGGGCGGTCTCGTCGGGGCGCTGGGGCTCAGCTCCAACAACCCGGTCGTCTCGCAGATCTGCCAGCCGACCGCCAGCTCCACCAGCGCCTGACCCAGGTGCTACATCGCGGGCCCTGGCCCGCAACTGGAAGGGCTGGCGTGCACACGCCAGCCCTTCCCCCTTCTTTTAGGGCAAAAGAAGCTTTACGGACGAATCCCCGAAAGCGAGCTATGAACCCTCAGAAATTGACGTACGCCGACCTGGACCGCTTGTCGGGCGAGGTACTCCCCGGGCGCCTCGCGCTGTCGGGCGGCGGCGACACGATCATCTTCTACGCCTGCCAGGCGACGTACTCCCCGGGCACCACGGGCGTGCTCGGCACCGGTCTGCTCGCCCAGCCGCCGCACTCCAGCCTGACGTGCGTCCCGGCGGCCGTCATCAACAAGGGCGCATGAGCACGGGCCCGACGTCGACCGTGGACGGGGCCGAGCCGCCCGCCGTCCTCACGCTGCCGACCCTCGTCGACGGCGCCGAGCTGGTCGGCGAGTTCAAGAACTCCGGTTACCGCGAGCCCCCGCAACTCGTCAGCCTGCCGAACCGCCAGCTCGTCCGGCTGCCGCCGCTGCTGTTCCATGTCGTCAAGGCGCTGCACGAGCACCGCCACCTGGCCGGGACGACCGACGTCGAGACCGCCCTCGACCGGGTGGCCGAAGCCGTCTCGCGGGAGGCGGGCGCCCGGCTGACCGGCGAGCAGATCGTCTACCTCGTCGACCGCAAGCTGGCCCCGCTCGGCGTCACCACCTTCAGCGACGGGACGGCGCCGCCGATCGTCAAGGCGAACCCGTTCCTCGCGCTGAAGTTCAAGGTCGCCGTGATCCCCGAGTCGGTCAGCTCCCTGCTCGGCGGCATGTTCGCCTGGCTGCTGAGCCCCTTCGCGGTGATCCCGGTGATCGCGGCGCTCATCCTCAGCGAGGTCTGGGTGTTCACCTCCCAGTCCGTCGTCGACGCCCTCCGGGACTCCATCCTGAACCCCGTCGGCATCCTGGTGGTCATGGGCCTGGGGGTGCTGTCGGTCGCCTTCCACGAGGTCGGCCACGCCGCCGCGTGCCGGTACGGGGGCGTCAAACCGGGGGTCATGGGGTTCGGCATCTACCTGGTCTGGCCCGCCTTCTACACCGACATCACCGAGTCGTACCGGCTCGGCCGGGGCGGGCGGCTCCGCACCGACCTCGCGGGCGTCTACTTCAACGGCGTGTTCATCATCGCGCTGACGCTGCTGTACGTGCAGACGGGCTACCAGCCGCTGCTCGTCGCGCTGCTCTACGTGAACCTGGAGATCCTGCAGCAGCTCCTGCCGACCCTGCGGTTCGACGGCTACTACATCATCTCCGACCTGGCCGGCATTCCGGACCTGTTCAAGTACATCAAGCCGATCCTGAGCCGGACGCTGCTGCGGCGTCCCCCCGACGCGCTGCTGCGCGACCTGAAGCGGTGGCCGCAGGTCTTCGTCGCGTTCTGGGTCCTCACGGTCTTCCCCGTGATGATCCTGCAACTCGGGATCATCGCGACCCAGGTGCCCGAGCTGCTGCAGCTCGCCTGGGGAAAGGTGCGGACCCTGTTCGAGGACGCCATGGCGGGCGGCGACCCGCTGGTGATGATCGTGGCGGTGCTGCAGACGCTGCTGATCGTGCTGCCGGTCGTCGGCCTCGTGCTGATCGTCTACTCGTTCGGACGCAGGCTGCTGCGGTGGGCGATCCGCTCCGTGCGGGGGCCCGCGCCCGCCGACCGGGGGCCGGCCACCGGCCCGGTGCCGGACGCCTGATCCGGTGCGCGCCCGCCGCGCGCACGACGGCCCATCGAGCGCCGGACGCCCGCGAGCGTCCGGCGCTCACTCGTCCGCACCGGCGTATAAAATGCACCGGGCAACCGTCAATGCATTTTATACGCCTTTCCATTAACGCATTCATGGCGCGGAGCACGGGAATTTACTCGGAGTAAGTTCGTTTTCCCGGAAGGCTCCCCCATTGTTCCGCCGCAGCGCCGCCGCCGCCTGCGCGGCGATCCTCGCCCCGTTCGTCCTTCCCGTCCCGCCCGCGTCCGCGGTCCCGCGGGCGCACCCCCCGTCGCACGTCCAGTCGCACGTCCCCGCGTACACGGGAACGGGCGCGCGGGTGGTCGACGAGACCCGGGTCGCCCGCCGGACCCTCGACCTGACCATCGAGTCGCCGGCGATGGGACGGCGCGAGAAGGTGCGGCTGCTCGTCCCGGACGGCTGGTCGCGGGACGCGCGCCGCACCTGGCCGACGCTGTGGCTGCTGCACGGCGGCGTCGACGACTACACCGCGTGGACGCGCGACACCGACGTCGCGGAGCTCACCGCCGGCTCCGACGTCATCGTCGTCATGCCGAACGGCGGCCGGTGCGGCAATTACTCCGACTGGTGGAACCACGGCGAGGGCGGCCCGCCGCGCTGGGAGACGTTCCACATGACCGAGGTCCGCGGCATCCTCGAACGCGAGTACGGCGCCGGAAGGCGGCGGGCGATCGCGGGCAATTCCATGGGCGGGCTCGGCGCGATGCTGTACGCGGCGCGCTTCCCGGGGATGTTCGAGGCCGCCGCGGCCTTCAGCGGCTACCTGCACACCCTGGACGGGCACACCCCCGGCGACGACTCCACCGGCTGGGGCCCGTCCCTCGCCTGCCCGGGGACGGACTGGCGGCGCGTGTGGGGCGACCCCGACGACCAGGCGGCGATCTGGCACGCCCACAACCCGACCGACCAGGCCGGACGGCTGGCGGGGGTGCGGCTGTGGGTGGCGAGCGGCGACGGGCGGCGCGGCGACCTGGGCGGCTGGCCGTTCACCGACCCGGTCGAGGCGGCCACCTACCGGCACAGCCGCGCGTTCGTCGCACGCCTCCGCGACCACGGGATACCCGTCACGACGCGGTTCTTCCACGGGCAGCACACCTGGCCGTACTGGCAGCGCGAACTGCACGAGGCGTACCCGATGCTCATGCGGGCGCTGCGCGGCTGAGCCGCGCACGGGCCGCCCGCGCGGGCCGTCACGTCTGGGCCGCCCGCACGGGCCGTCACGTCTGCTCGATCGGCTCCTTGCCGGTGGCGGTGCCCGGGGGGCCGTGCCACTCCAGCACGAGGACGGTCGCGTCGTCGTCGAGGCGTCCCGCGTGGTGGTCCAGGATGCTGTGGATGAGCCGCCGCAGCGTCTCCGGGACCGGCAGGCCGTCGGCGTTGCGGCGGATGATGAAGTCGACGAAACGGACGAGCCCGAACTCCCGCTTGTCCGGGTCGCGGGCCTCGACGATCCCGTCGGTGTACAGCAGGAGCCGGTCGCCCGGTTGCAGCTGCTCCTCGCACACCTTCGGGCCGATGCCGAGGTCGGTCCCGAGGGGCGTGCCGGGCTGGGAGTCGAGCTGCGTCACCCAGCGCCCGCCGCGGATGACGACGGGCGCGGGGTGCCCGTAGGAGGCCCACGACAGCACGCCCGTCCGCAGTTGGAGGCGGGCCAGGACGGCGGTGACGAACCGGCCGGACGAGTCCTGTTCGAGCAGCGCCCGCTCGATCGCCCCGCCGATCGCGGCGAGCCCGGCGCCCTCGACCCGGCTGTTGCGGTACGCCGCGACGGCGAGGTTCGACGTCAGCCCGGCGCCGGTGTCGTGCCCCATGGCGTCGAACACCCCCAGGTGCACGATGTCGCCGGACAGTCCGTAGTCGAACGTGTCGCCGCCGAGCTTGTAGGCGGGTTCGAGCGCCGCACCGATGACCACCTGGTCGTTGGCGAAGGTCATCGGCGGCAGCATCCGCCACTGCATCTCCGCCGACACCGTCATGTGCCGCGTCCGCACCAGCCGGGCGAGCGAGTCGCTGGCCGGGCCCTTGCTGACGATCAGCAGCGCGACCAGGCCCGACAGCGTCTCCGCACGCGCCAGGGCGGCGCGATCGCCGTCGGACGTCACGACGCGCAGCACGCCGATCCGCTCGGTCCCGTCGAGCAGCGGCACCCACCATTCCCGGTCGCCGCCGCCGACGCGGTGACCGCGGGTCGGGGCGACGTTCTGGAACGCGCGGCCCGCGAGCGTCCCCTCGATGCGCAGCTCGGCCGGGACGCCGCCCGGGTCCCGTCCGGGCAGCAGGCGCAGGAGGCTCATCTGCAGGTCGGCGACGTACACGAGCACGTCGTGCAGCCCGGCACGCCCGGCGTGCTCGGCGACCACGCCGGGCAGTTGCTCCAGCGCGGTGAGGTGGTTGGCGGCCAGCAGGTCCCCCAGCATGCGCTCGCCGGCACCGTCCACGATCGTCCCCCCGGTCGGTGTGCGGGTACCGCAGTGACCGTGTACCCCCGACCTCGGCGCCTACCCCTGCGGCGTGAGATGGGACACACGGACGTCCCGGGCGGGCCGGGCGGCACGCGATTTTGGAACGTTTGAAAGCACAGGTCACCGGCCCCGTTCATCAGTTTCCGATGAATCACCCCAGAAAGGTACGTCGTGAATTGACACAAGGGATGTGCTAAAACCCGTCATGGGTTCGCCGAGGCGGAAGGACGTCCATGGGCGCGGCAACGGAACTGGATCGGGTGATCGACACCGGACGCTATCCCCTCGCCGCGCCGGCGAGCGCGCGATGGGACGAGGTCGTCTCCGCCACCCGGGCCGAACTGGCGAGGACCGGCTGCTGCGTGCTGCCCGACTTCGTCCGTCCCGAATGGCAGGAGACGCTGCGGGCCGAATGCGCGTCCGTCGAACGGGACGCGCATTTCGACGTCGAAACGGTGAACGCCTACAACATCGACGTGAACACGCCGCTGCCGGACGGCCACCCCGGACGGCTTACGGTGGAACGGGGGAACGCGTTCGTCGCCCGCGACCGGCTGCCGCCGCACCACATCGTCCCCCGCCTCTATTCCGAGCCGCTTTTCCGGCATTTCGTGGCGAGCTGTTTCGGGCTGCCGGAGGTGCACGAGCTGGCCGACCCGCTGTCGGGGCTCGTGCTGAACGTCGTCCGGCCCGGGATGGAGCACCCCTGGCACTTCGACACGAACGAGTTCACGGTCAGCCTGCTGACGCAGGAGGCGGAGGGCGGCGGCGTCTTCGAGTACTGCCCGAACATCCGGTCGGCGGCGGCGGAGAACTTCGACGACGTGCGGCGCGTGCTCACCGGCGAGGGCGCCCACCTCGTCCGCGGCCTCACCCTGCGGCCCGGCGACCTCCAGCTTTTCAAGGGGCGCTACTCGCTGCACCGGGTGAGCGCCGTCCGCGGCGCGACGGCCCGGCACACGGCGATCTTCGCCTACAGCGAGCGCCCGGGGGTCGTGGGCAGCGCCGCCCGCACCCGGCAGCTCTTCGGCCGCGTCCTGCCCGAGCACCTCGCGGCGGACCGCGCCGTCCGGGTGGACGCGCTCCTCGACTGACCCCGCCCCTTCCCCGTCCCGCCAGGCCCGTCCCCCGAGTCCCCGCGTGGAAGGACCGTGATCCGTGCGCGTCGACACGTCCGGAAAGATCTCGCTCGACCACATCTACACGCAGCCCGACCCCCGCGCCTACTTCACGACGCTGCGGGACCTCGACTACCACATCCCCCAGCTCGCCCGCCCGCACTTCGCCGAACTGATCGACGAATACCGCAGGGCCCGGAACGTCGCGGTCCCGACGGTTCTCGATATCGGCTGCTCCTACGGCATCAACGCGGCCCTGCTGAAGTACGGGATCACGATGGGCGAGCTGTACGAGCGCTACAGCGGCGCCGACGCCCACCGGCGGACGCGCGACGCGCTGCTGGCCCGCGACCGCGAGCTGAGCCGCCGCGGTCCGCGCACCGCACCCGCGCGCTTCATCGGCCTGGACGCCTCCGGCAGCGCCCTCTCGTACGCGCTCGACGCCGGTTTCCTGGACGGCGCCGTCCACGCCGACCTCGAGAACGACGATCCGACCGGGCCGCAGCGCGACCTGCTCGCGGAGACCGACCTGGTGGTCTCCACCGGCTGCCTCGGCTACGTCACCGAGCGGACGATCGCGCGCGTCGTCGACGCGTGCGGCGGGCGGCGCCCGTGGATGGCGCACTTCATCCTGCGGATGTTCCCGTTCGCCCCGATCGCCGAGACGCTCGCCGCGGCCGGCTACGAGACCGTCCGCCGGGAGGGCCTGTTCCGGCAGCGCCGGTTCGCGACACCGCAGGAGCGCGAGAACGTCCTGCTGCGGCTCGCGGACGCCGGCGTCGACCCGCAGGGCCTGGAGACGGAAGGCTGGTACTACGCCGAACTGCACGTGTCCCGGCCCCGCCCCTGATCCCGTGCCGGTCCCCGCGCGCCCCCGGCCCGCCTGGCCCGGAGCCGTCCCGCCGGTCGGCCTCCCGGGCCCGGGCCGGGGGCCGGCCGTCCGGCACCGACCGCACTCGCCCGCCCCCCACGATCCGGAAACCGAGGTCCGACTTTGAACGAGCTCTCCTCCCGCACCTTCGGCAACGAGGACGCGCTGCCGCGGGTGCCGCTGCCCGCGCTCGACGAGACCGGCGCGCGGTTCCTGCGGTGGTGCGAGCCCCTGCTCACCGCGGACGAGCTCGCACGCACCGAAGCGGCGCTGGACGACTTCCTCCGCCCGGACGGGCCGGGACGGCGGCTGCACGCGGAGCTCGAACGGTTCGACCGGAGCGAGGGCGTGCACAGCTGGCTCGACACGTTCTGGCCGTACCGGTACCTGGGGCGCCGCGACCGCATCGCGCTCAACGCGAACTTCTTCTTCCTGTTCCGCGACTCCGGGGAGACGCAGGTCGCGCGGGCGGCCGGGCTGATCGCGGGCGCGCTGGACTACAAGCTGCGGCTGGACGACGAGCGGGTGCCGCCGGTCGTGCAGCGGGGGCGCCCGCTGTCGATGGAGCAGAACAAGTTCCTGTTCTCGACGACGCGGATCCCCGGGGCCGAACAGGACACCGTCCGCGCGCCGTACAGCGACGCGTGGCCGGGGCCGTCGACCGCGCGGCACATCGTCGTGTTCTTCCGCGGCACCATGGTCCGGATGGACGTGCTCGGGCCGGGCGGGCGTCCGCACACGCTCGACGAGCTCGCCGCGGGCCTCGAGACGATCATGAAGGCGGAGCCGTCGCCGGAGCCGTCCCCGGGGCACCTGACCACGAAGGCGCGGGCCGAGTGGGCCGCGAGCCGGGACGCGCTGATCGCCCTCGACCCGCGCAACGCGCGGGCACTCGACGACGTGGAGACCGCGCTGTTCTGCGTCTGCCTCGAGGACTTCGTCCCGGCGTCGACGCAGGAGGCGTGCGACAACCTGCTGCACGGCGACAGCGCCAACCGGTGGTTCGACAAGGCCGTGTCGTTCATCGTCTTCGGGGACGGCTCGGCCGGCATCAACGTGGAGCACTGCGGGCTGGACGGGACGACGATCCTCAGCTTCGTGGACGCGCTGCTCGGCGAGCCCGCGGCGGAGCAGTCGTCGCGGTCGGGCGCCCGGAGCCAGGGGCTCCCGGCGGTCGAGCCGATCGAGTTCGTCCTCGACGACGCCCTGCGCGCGGACGTGCGGGCGGCGGCCGCGGCGTTCGCCGACTACGCCGCGGCGACCGCCACGGCCTGCGTCGAGTTCGACGACTTCGGCTCCCGGGACGCGAAGGACCTCGGGATGTCGCCCGACGCGTTCGTCCAGATGGCCTACCAGCTGGCGCACAAGCGCGCGAAGGGACGGGTCGGCGCGACGTACGAGTCGATCGCGACGCGCCAGTACCGGCGGGGCCGCACGGAGGCGATGCGGGTCGTCACGCCCGAGGTGCTGAGGTTCGTCGAGGTCATGGACGACCCGGCCGCGCGGGCCGGCGACCGCCGGGACGCGTTCCGCGCCGCCGCCGACGCGCACGTGCGGCGCGCGAAGGAGTGCCAGGCGGGGCGGGCGCCGGAGCAGCACCTGTGGGAGCTCCAGCTCATCGCGAAGCGGCGCGGGGACGCCGAGCCGCTGCCGCTGTTCGACTCCCCCGGCTGGACCGTCATGCGGGACGACTACCTCAGCACGAGCTCGGCGCCGTCGACGAACATCCGGTACTTCGGGTTCGGGTCGACGAGCGAGCAGTGCATCGGCGTCGCGTACGTCCTGCTCCCGGACCGCTTCAACGTGTACCTGAGCACCCCGCGCCCGGTCGCGGACGCGATGTTCGACTTCGCCGGCCGCCTCCGCGAGGCCGTCCGCGAACTGCGGGAGCTCCTTACCGGCTGACCTGGCCGACCGATCTGGCCGGCCGATCTGGCCGGCAGGCCTTCAGTGCCCCGGGCGCGCCGCCCGGGGCACCCGCCCGGCCGGGTACAGCCAGCGCCGCAGCAGCCGGCTCAGCGTCGGCATCACCAGCAGGGTGAGCAGCGGGACGATGATCGCGGGGAACAGCACGGCCCGCAGCGGCAGCGGCCAGTCCCGCGCGAGCGGGGTGACGAACATCTGCAGCAGGAGGCTGAGCGGGTAGACGGCGCAGAACGTCACGACGATCATCTTCGCCTTCGACGGCGCGGGCACCGACTCGCCCGGAAGGCTGAACCAGGTCTCGAGCCCGGTGGTGTGGTGCCGGTGCTCCACCGCGATGCCGCCGAGCCGCCCGATCACGTCGCGGCGTTCCGGCGACTCGAGCCACGTGTCGAGGCTTTCCCGGTCGTCGAACCGGACGAGCGTGTAGTAGCGGTGCCGTCCGCCCTCGGCCCGCAGCCACATGGCGTCCTCGTGCCCCGGGTACCGGCTCGCGGCCTCGTGGAGCGACTCCGTCCACCGCTCGAAGTCGCGCTCGCGCCCCGGCCTGACGTCCCAGGTGAACACGACCGTCACCGGTTCCCGCCCCCGCTGCTCCATGCCCGGAACCTCACCCCTGCGCCCCGTTCCATGCACGCGCCCCGGTCGTCTTCCGCCCCCGGACGGACCGGGGGCACGGCGCTCGCGCGGCGAAGGCCGCCCACGGGCGCGGGGCCCGGGAGCGGCCTTCGCCGCCATCGGCTCGGGCGCGGCGGCCGCCGTCAGCTCGCGAGGGCCTCGGTCGGGGAGAGGCGGGATGCGCGGACGGCCGGGTAGAGGCCCGCGACCGCGCCGATGAGGAGCGTGGCGAGGACCCCGCCGCCGACCGCCCAGAGCGGGACCACCACCGGCCAGCCCTGGTACATCGCGTACACCGAGGTGATCACGGTTCCGATGAGCGCGCCGCCCACGCCGCCGAGCGCGGACAGCAGCAGCGACTCGGTGAGGAACTGGGCGCGGATCTGGCCGCGCGTCGCGCCCAGCGACCGGCGCAGGCCGATCTCCGCGCGCCGCTCCAGCACCGAGATGACCATGGTGTTGGCCACGCCCACGCCGCCGACCAGCAGCGCGACCGCACCGACGCCCAGCAGCAGCCCGGTGAACGCCTCGCCCGCCGCCTGCCGCGCCGCCAGCGCGTCGGACGGACGCGACACCTCGACCTCGTTGGGCGCCTCGGGATTCGCGGTGGGGCCCAGCACGCCGCGGACGTCCTCGACGGCGGCGTCCCGGGACCGGGTGTAGACGGTCGTGGCGTGCCCGTCGAAGCCGAGTTCGGACGCCGCGACCGGCCAGCCGACGAGCGCGGCGGTGTCCAGCTCGGGCGCCAGCCCGGCCGGCTCCAGGATGCCGATGACGGTGAAGTGCTCGCCGCCGATCAGCACCTGGACGTCCGGTCCGGCCTTGCCGATGCCGAGCCGCTCGGCGGCCTTCGCGCCGAGGACGGTCGCCGGGAAGCGGCCGGTCGCGGCGTTCAGCCACACGCCGTCGGCGAGTTCGGCGCCGACGGCGCCGCGCAGGTCGGTGCGCGCCGCGTACGCGGCGATGCCCCTGGTGTCGCTCTCCGGGACCTTCGAGTTCCGGTACACGCCGACGTCGCCGAGCAGGCCGATCGCCGACACCTCCCGCACCGGCGCGATCCGCTCCACCATCGCCTCGGCCTTCAGCGGAAGCCGCGCCTCCTCCCCGGTCATGGTGCTGCCGGGCGCGACGGTGAGCAGGTTCGTGCCGAGCGCGTCGAGGGCGCGGTCCAGCTCCGCCCGCGACGAGGACGACACGCCGACGACCGCGACCATCGCGGCGATGCCGATCGCGATGCCGAGCGCGGACAGGAACGCCCGCATCGGCCGCGTCCGCAGCCCGACCGCACCGACCCGGACGACGTCGCGCGGCCCCAGCCGGGCGGGCCGCAGGGCCGTCCCGCCCGCCATCAGGCCACCCCCGCGGGTTCCGCCGCCGAGTCGGACCGGACCCGTCCGTCGCGCATCCGGACCCGCCGGGGCAGCCCGGCCGCGATCTCCCGGTCGTGCGTGATGACGACGACGGTCGTCCCGGCGGCGTTCAGCTCCCGCAGCAGCGTCATCACCCCGTCGCCCGAGACCGAGTCGAGCGCGCCCGTCGGCTCGTCCGCCAGCAGCAGCGCCGGTTCCCCGGCGACGGCCCGCGCGATCGCGACCCGCTGCCGTTCGCCGCCGGACAGCTCGTGCGGCTCGTGGTCGAGCCGGTGCCCGAGCCCGACCCGTTCGAGCGCCTCGGCCGCGCGGTCGCGGCGGGCACCGAGCCGCAGGCCGGTGTACAGGAGCCCGTCCGCGACGTTGTCGAGTGCGCGCGTCCCGGCCGCCAGGTGGAACTGCTGGAAGACGAACCCGATCGTGGACGCCCGCAGCGCCGACAGCCTCGCGTCCGGGAGCCGCCCCACGTCGTGCCCGCCGATGTGGACGGTCCCGGACGTCGGGCGGTCGAGGGTGCCGAGGACGTTCAGCATCGTCGACTTGCCCGACCCGGACGGCCCGACGATCGCGACGAGCTCGCCCGCCGCGACGTGCAGGGACACCCCGCCGAGGGCGCGGACGCCGCCGGGGTACTCCTTCGTCACGTCCCGCAGCTCGATCATTCCGCCGTCCCCACGACCGTGCCGGCGGTGATGCCGGGCCCGGAGATCTCGACCCTTCCGCCCGCGAACAGGCCGGTCTCGACCGGGACGAACGCCGAGGCGCCGTCCTTGACGACCTCGACGCCGAACCCGCCCTCGCTCAGCGCCACCAGCGCCGTCACCGGGACGGTCAGGACGTCCTCCTTCTGCCCGGCGGTGAACGTGACGTCGACGGACGCGAGGGCGTAGCCGGCGGCGGCCTTCGCGGCCTCGTCGGAGTCGAGCCACACCGTCACCTCCACCTTCGTGGTCGGCTCCTCGCCCTGCCCGCCCTGGTCGATCACGGTCGTGACCTCGTCGATCTCCGCCCGGACCGGCTCGTTCTCCGGCAGGGCGACCTCGACGGCCGCGCCCTTCCTCGCCATCCGCTGCTCGGACGTCTCGAGCTCGACGGTCACGGCCTTCACGGTGCCGGTGTAGGCGAGCACCTTCGCGCCCGGCCCGACCGGCTCGCCGACGCTCGCCTGCAGGCCGTCCACCCGGACCGCGCCGTCCGCGAACACCACCCGTCCGGGCTCGACGATCCCGGTCTCCGCGACGCCGATGTCGTCCTGCCATTCCCGGACGGCTTCGGCGGTCGCGCTCGTGTACGCGTCGTCGACGGTGAACCCGCCGTAGCCGAGCGCGCTCAGGTTGGCCTCGAACCGCTTCACGTCCGCGCCCTCCGTACCGGTGCGCAGCGGCCGGTAGGCGGGCTTCGACCCGTACATCAGCACCACCGGGTCGCCGTCCACCTCGTACAGTTCCCGCCCGCGCTCGATCTCGGCGCCGCTCTCGGGCAGGTCGGTGAGCGTGCCCTTGAGGCCGCAGGCGGCGATGCGGGCCGGGCCGTAGCCGAGTTCGCCGTCCACGGTCTCGGTGTCCTTGAGCGTCTGCCGGGTCACCTCGACGGTGTGCGGCGGCAGGCCCGTCGCCGCCGCCTCGCCCGGCCGCCCGCCGCCGCCCAGCGCGACGTACGCGCCGCCCCCGCCGGCCGCCGCGACGGCCGCCGCGGCCGG